>DASXQD010000287.1:0-4514 GCA_036493195.1 Gemmatimonadaceae bacterium
CCGCTGTCCTTGGCCGCGATCTGATAGAAGGATTGCGCGCTTCCATGCGACACGAGCTGTTTCATTTGCGGTTGGCTCGACGTGTCGCTCGCCACCTGTACGCTGTCGAAGTGCGCGGTGATCGTGTCGCCGCGCATCCAGTCCTTTTCCTTAGTGTGGAGCTTCGCGGTGTCGGGGAGGCTCTGCGCGTATGCCTTGCGCACGGCGCGAATCTCGCGCGTGCGCTGTCCCGGCATGCGGAGGTCGATCGAGTCCGCGATCACGTCGTACTGCGGATTCACCGCGTGCGCGCGCGACTTTCCCCAGGCGTACATGCGCTGCAGCAGCCCCGCGTCCATGCGGAAGTCGATCGTGTCCGCCGTCATGGTCGCGCTGTCGCTCACGCTCTTGGCCTTGCCCTTCGAGAGCACGCGTGCGAGCGCGTGATCCTTTCCCACCAGGTCGATCACCTCTCCGTACAGCGTGAACGGCTTCTTCCCCCGCGACACGATCTTCGGCGAGCGCATGAGGCGCGCGAACTGCGTCTGGTTGTTCATGCTCGCGGTGTCACCCGTCGCGATCACGTCGGTGCGCGTGATCACGACGTTCTGCGAGGCGAAGACCAGGCTGTCGCCGTCCATGACCACGGTGTTCGCCACGACCACGGTGGGCTCGGATGGCTTGCCCGTCGAGTCCTTCTGGATGACGTTGATCGTCGGGCGTCCCGGCGCGATCATGCGCGCCACCGGACGAATCTTCGGCGCGGCGCGATAGTACTCGACGCGCGGCCCCACGAGCGTCGTGCCGCTCGGCAGGAGCCCGTGCACGTTCCCCTCGGACAGCAGATGCTCATCCGTGAGATAGTAGGTAGCCACGTCCGAGTCCATCGTGAGACGCGGCTCCACGTAATGCACGTGTCCGATGAGATGCCACATGCGCAGATCGCCGAACCACTCGGCGCTGTCGGCGACGAGCGTGATCTGCTGCGCCGGACAGTGACCAGTCACGCCGCCGCCGACGAAGTTGTTGTACTGGCCACTCGGCAGCTTGGCCGAGGTGAAGTGCGTCGAGTCGGAGTTCGGCGTGACGAGCAGATCACACTGCCCCGTGGGAGCCGGCGCACCGGTGGACGGTGCGACGGGCTGCTGCGCGGCGAGTGGCGCCGCGAGCGCGCAGGCTGCGAAAAGCGCGAGTGAGAGGTGTGGGTGAATGCGAACGCTCATTGCGGATGCTGCTGCCCCGGCAGCGGAAGCGGGCCCTGACCGCTCAGCACTCGCTTCACCTGCACGTTGATGAGGTTCGGATCGGAGACGAAGCCGATGCCGCGGAGCTGGCGTGTAGGCTCCGTCATCACGAACGCGCTGTCACTCGAGATCTCGTTCGTGCTCTGGTTGTAATGCAGCTGCTCCGTCGTGAGCCGCTTCCCATCGCTGGTGACGACGAGAACGTTCTTGCGCGCGTCCATGGTGGACCGCGCCGTGAGGTACGTGCCCTCCTTCGACGTGAGCACTGCGCTCACCGCGCCCTGTGCCGTGAAAAAGGTCGTTTTCTCGTTCCGTACCTCGATGCGCGAGCTGCCGTCGAAGAAGTAGCCGGTGTCCGCCTGCAGTTGTGCGCGGAGCAGCCCCTTGTCGGTGATGAAGGTGCTGATGCCGAACATCACCTGATCGGCGGAGTCCGCGAGCGGATTCCGCGCGGCAATCGGCGGCTTCGTGCCTTCCTGGCACGCGCCGAGCACCGCAACGCCGAGCACGGAGAGCAGCATCAGTAAATGTCTCACAGAATTCCCGCGCGCATCAGATCGTGAAGATGTATCATCCCCACGAGCCTGTCGCGCCTGTCGACCACCGGAAGCGCCATGATGCCGTGCTGCTCCATGCGATAGGCGCCCGCGCTCGCGAGCTCATCATCGTGGACGGTCTTGGGAGACGCGTTCATCACCTGCGATACCGGTACCGAAAGAAAGTCATCCCCTCGCTCCATCAGGCGCGTCAGATCGCCCGCCGTAATGACGCCGAGGACGCGCTTCACGTCATCGATGATCGCCACGGTTCCACGTCGCTTGGCGAGCAGCACCACCGCTTCCCGCATCTCCGCCGTGAGTGGAAGCACGGGCACATCCTCGGCCACCATCAGGTCGCGCACGCGCGTGACCAGCTTGCGGCCGAGCGAGCCTCCGGGATGCAGACGCGCAAAATCCTCGCGACGAAAGCCTTTCGCCGAGAGCAGCGCCACCGCGAGCGCGTCGCCGAGCGCGAGGGCCGCGGTGGTGCTGGTGGTGGGCGCATCCGTGGTCGGACACGCCTCGTCCGTCACGCTCGCGTCGAGAAACACGTCAGCCTGACGGGCGAGAAACGAATCGATCGCGCCGGTCAGCACGATCAATGGTACCCCGAACCGCTTGAGCTGCTCCACCACGGGCGTGAGCTCGTCGGTCTCTCCGCTCTTCGTGATGAGCAGGGCGACGTCGGATGGGCCAACGAGTCCGAGATCTCCGTGCATCGCTTCCGTGGGATGGAGGAACGTTGCGGGCGTGCCGGTCGAGCGAAAGGTAGCGGCGATTTTCTGACCGATGAGCCCGGACTTTCCCACTCCGCTGACGATCACTTGTCCATCGGCCGCGGCCAGCAGGTTCACTGCGTTCGCGAAGCTCTCGTCCACGCGCGCGGCGAGCGCGGCGAGTGCATCGCGCTCCATTCGAATCACCGATCGCCCGCGCTCGATGAGCTCCTGGGAGTTCATCGCAGCACCTCGAGCTTGGTGTCGATGCGCTCGGCGAGATAGTCGGACACGACGCGGTCCCAGTCGCCGCGCGCCTTGAGCAGCAGCTCCGAGAACTCCCGCACGGCTCCGAAGCCGCCGGTACGCGTGAGCTGCACCTTGCATAGCGCTCGGATCTCCGGAACCGCGTTCCCGACGGCCACCGGCAGCCCGACGGCTCGCAGCACGGGATCATCCGGAAAGTCGTCACCGACGAATGCGGTGTCCTCGAGCGATATGCTGAAGCGCTCGAGAATGCGCTGCAGCGCGGAAAGCTTGCGCGCCTGACCATCCTGAATGAGATCGTCGATCTCGAGCTCGGTGGCGCGGAGCCGCACGCTCTCCGACACGCGTCCCGTGATGATCACGACCTTCATTCCCGAGGCGCGAAGCAGCCGGATGCCCAGGCCATCCTGGATGTCATAGCGCTTGAATTCCTGCGCCATGCCGCCCACGTCGCCGAGATAGATCCCACCGTCGGTGAGAACGCCGTCGACATCGAGACCGACGAGCTTGATGCGCTTGGCGAGTGCGCTCGCGATCACGTGTGACATAGTCGCCAGAGCTCCACCGCACGATCGATCACGCCGCCGACATCCGTGAGCGGCAGCATGTTGGGTCCATCGCTTGGTGCGTGCTCGGGATCCGGGTGTGTTTCGAGAAAGAGTCCGTCCGCTCTGGCGGCAACGGCGGCATACGTGAGCGTCGGAATGAACTCGCGAGCACCACCGCTGCTGCCGCCCTCGCCGCGGCCAGGCTGCTGCACGCTGTGCGTAGCATCGAAGATGACGGGAGCGTTGCACGCGGCGCGCATGCGCACGAACGAGCGCATGTCCACCACGAGATCGCCGTAGCCGAAGAAGGTGCCGCGCTCCGTGACGGCGATCTCGGTCGTAACGCCGGCACGCACCTTGTCCACGGCACCGCGCATGCCCTCGGGATGCATCCACTGTCCCTTTTTCACGTTCACCGGTTTGCCCGTTGCGCCCGCGGCGGAGAGCAGATCCGATTGCCGGCAGAGAAAAGCGGGGATCTGAAGCACATCGGCCACCTGCGCGACGACCGCGCACTGCTCGGGGAGATGCACGTCGGTGAGCACCGGAAGTCCCGTGCGCTCGCGCACGCGCGCGAGCGCCGCGAGCCCCGCATCGAGGCCCGGTCCACGTGCGGCGTTGCGATTCGAGCGATTGGCCTTGTCGAAGCTCGCCTTGAAAATGATCCCTCCCGGCACGCGCTCGGCGAGACGCGCAAGGTGATCGGCCACACGAAAGTTCAGCTCATCATCCTCGAGAACGCACGGCCCGGCGATCACGAAGAACGCGTTCGCCGGAAAACGAGCGCCGGACATCAACCTGCCGCGTGCGCTCGCTGCGACCGCTCCCGCTCATCGGCGCGCCCCTGATTCGCGCGAACGGCGGCGCCGATGAAGCCGGCGAAGAGCGGATGTGGACGTGTGGGACGCGAGCGAAGCTCGGGATGGAACTGGCACCCCACGAACCACGGATGATCGGGAATCTCGATCATTTCCACGAGCGAGCCATCGGGCGAGAGCCCGCTGAAGCGCACGCCGTTGCGCTCGAAGACTTCGCGGTAGGCGTTCGAGAACTCGTAGCGGTGCCGATGCCGCTCGCTCACATCCGATGCGCCATACATGTGCGCGACGAGCGACCCGGGCTTGAGCCGCGCGGGATACGCGCCGAGACGCATCGTGCCGCCCATGTCCGTCACGTGCTGCTGCGATTCCATGAGCGAGATGACGGGATTGCCGCACTCCG
>DASXQD010000288.1:0-6159 GCA_036493195.1 Gemmatimonadaceae bacterium
CTCTGCAGTTACTTCAGTTGCCACCCAAGAATCACCGCTCTCCATGCGCACAGCCCGCTCTCCACGCACCGGTTCGATTCGTCCCATTGGGTTGATTCGTGCTCCGCGGTTGTAGTCCCCCCAGTCCCTGTCCTTATGACACCGGCTTCAGTGACTTCTCGCGCGCCGCCTTGAACTCCGCATCCGCGTTCCACGTCGGCGTGACGGGCGAGTTCGCGAGCGTACGCGCGAACTTGAGCACGATGTTCGAGATCTGCGCCGCTCCGCTCAAATCGAAATCGGGGCTGTACTCATCCGCCGGCTGGTGATAGCGATTCGCCGTGTAGTCCTCGGCCACCTTCTTTCCGAAGTCCTTCGGCTTCCCCACGTAGTCCTCGCCTGCGCCAATCGACACCGAGGGGATCCCAACCTTCGCGAACGAGAAGTGGTCCGAGCGATAGAAGTGTCCCGCCTCCGGATGCGCGTCGGGGGAGAGCCGCAACCCTTGCGGTCGCACGAGGCTCGCGAGCATCGGACCGAGCGTCGACTTGTTGTCACCCATGACGTCGAGATCGCGCACGCGGCCGCTCACCGTGACGACATCCATGTTCAGATCAGCAACGATGTTCGCCGCGGGCACCGTGGGGTGCTCGCCGAAGTACTGTGAGCCGAGAAGGCCGGATTCCTCCGCCGTGACGAACAGGAAGATCAGCGAGCGGCGCGCGGTCGGGAGCTTCGTGGCCGCGCGCGCAACCGCGAGCAGCGAGGCGACGCCGCTGCCGTTGTCGACCGATCCGTTGTAGATCGAATCGCCATTCACCGGCACGCCGATTCCCAGGTGGTCCCAATGCGCGCTGAGCGCCACGTACTCGTTCGTGAGCTTCGAGTCGTGGCCGCGCACGACTCCAACCACGTTCTCGCTCGAGAGGTGCTTCACGCTATTGTGAGCGGAGAAATCGATAGTGATCCCGGTCCTCACCGGCTTGAAATCGCGAGACTCGGCGCTCTTGCGAAGCTGCGCCATGTCGAGCCCCGCGCCTTTCAGGAGCACCGTGGCCGCGCTGTCGGTGATCCAGCCGCGCATGCCGAGCGGCGGCGGTGAGGACGAATCGCGCGGGAGCATTCGCTGCTCGCCGCTCCAGGAGCCCACGACCGTGTGCCACGGGTAGCTCGCCGATTCCGTGGTGTGCACGATCAGCACGCCCGCCGCACCGCGCCGCTCGGCTTCCTCGTACTTGTACGTCCAGCGCCCGTAGTACGTCATCGCCTTTCCGCCGAACAGCTTGGGCTCGGCGGCCGTTGCGGGCGGATCGTTCACGAGCACGAGGAGGATCTTGCCCTTCACATCGATCCCCTTGTAGTCGTCCCATTTGTACTCGGGGGCCGCCGCGCCGTAGCCCACGTACACGAGCTCTCCGTGCGCGCTGCTTTCATTCACAGCCGATCCCGCGAACACAACTACATCCTCGGGCGACCGTAACGTCATCGTCGATTTGCCGCTCGCGGTCACCTTGATGGATGCGGGATCGGCCTTCACGACATCGATCGGCACTGTCTGGAAGTAGGAGCCATTCACCCCGGGCTCGACACCCGCGCCGCGCAGCTGATCCGCGATGTATTCGGTGGTGAGCTTGTCCGCGCGCGTGGCCGGTGCGCGGCCCTCGAGCAGATCGGAGGAGAGGAAGCGGAGGTCGCCATCGATCTCCGTGGCGGTGATCGGGCCGGCGGAGGCTGAGGATATCGTTTGCGCTCCGACAGCCATCGGGAGCAGCGCAGCAAGGAGCGCGAACGCGGAAAGTCGCATGTGAGAGCGGATCGAAGAGAGAAGTGATTGCGCGGCTGCATCAGTTCTGCCGCATCGGCGGGAAAGTTAGCCGCTAGGCCGGAGGCGGTCACCCCTTGCACGCGCGTCCGCGCGGTGTAGCCTCTTGCGACGCTGGCGAGGCTTTTGCTTTCCGCCTGCTCAACCCAACCGGAGCGACCGTGAGCGACGATCTGGCGCCGACCACACGCAGTGACGAAGCAAAGCGCGGCATCACCATAGGCATACTCGTCGTGGCGCTGATCTGCCTGTCACTCTTTTTCGTGTGGCGTCACTACGGAGTGGCAGGCTCGGACTCTCGCCCGGGTGCCAGCACCACGCGCTGACGAGCGTCGCTCGCCTCAGGCGCGCGGTGGCGCGAGAACGGGCTTGGCGGTGAGGATGAGACGATCGGGCGCAGGGCCGACATAACGAATCGGCCAGCACGTCGTGAGCGTCAGCTCCGGCTCCGTGCTCGGGAAGAGCGACGGCTGATAGCGGCCGACCACGCGCCTCCCCGTGATGACCCACGTCGTGCGAAGCGTACGCGTGATCGTGATGACCGTATCGCCCACCACGACGCGTCCGAGCGAATGGAAGTGGCGATCGCGATGCGCGGAGATCACGGCATTTCCAGGCTCGCCCGGCGATGCACTTCCGGGCAGATGTCCGGGTCCGGCGTCGAGCTCGTCGTCGCTCACGCCTTCGGCGATCACCTCGTCGAGCTGAACTGCCGGAATCAGCAGACGTCCAACGAGTGCGCCGGTGGCGTACGTCGTGTGCGCTGGTGCTGCGGCGAGCGATGAAGAAGCGGTGGCAACTGCGTTGTGTGCTTCGAGCGCGGCCCACGCCGTGCGCGCGGAGTCCCTCTCGATGGCGCCCGAGACATACCGATACCCCACGTACAGCACGAGCAGCGCCCCAACCGCCACGAGCGCAGCCCCGAGCGTGCGCCTCACGCTAGGTGCGACGGAGTGCCAGCCCGGCAAGCAGCGTCGTCACTCCCGCAATCGCGAGAAACGGAAGCATCGTCGCGGTGGCCGGCGCGGTTGCGCCGGAACTGAACCGTTTCGTATCTCCGCGTGAGTGCGAGCGAGCAGATCCCTGCGCGCTGGCGGCCGAGTCCGGACCCTTGAGTCCCGTGCTGTCGTGTACTTCGACGGTCGCGATGCTCGTGGCTGAGTCGGTGCGCGTGCGATCGTTGCGCGACTTGGTGACCGAGTCCCTCGACCGCGCCAGAGAGTCCTTGACCTGCGCCGGCGAGCGTCCAGCTCCGGTCGTGTCGCTGGTGGAGTCGCGCGTGGAGTCGCGCGTGGAAGCATTCGATGCCACGGCGGTGGTGCTATCCCCCGCCGGCAGCGAGACGCCCGCGGCCGAGTCCACCCACTTGCGCATGTCGGTGACGCGAGCCGCGAGGGCGACGGTCGCGCGACGGATGGAATCCTGCTTGACGGTCGTGTCCACCTTCGCCGCGGCCTTGGGGGGCACCACGGCGGCAGTGAATTGCGCGCGTGCGGTGGCAGTTAGGGCAGCCAGGGCGCAGGCGAGCAAGGGAATGTGCTTCAGGCTCACGACTTACCTCCGGTGTAGCAGACTGGGGATACCGCTCGAGAGGCAGGATTGGTGCCGTCCCCCGTGCGGATCCGCGCAGATTCAGGCGTCCGGAAAGGCGTCCGCTTTGCGGCTCTCGACCAGCTCGCGCTCCTTCGACGTCTTGTCGTACATCGCGAGGATCTTGATGGTTTCGCCGGCGTAGCAGTCGAACGTCTTCCCGGCGCCTTTCACGATCTCAATCTCGTGTCCGTCCTCGAACCGGAGCACGACGTTCGGATAGTCCTTGTTGGCGTACTGCTTTCTGAGCTTTTTCGGAGGCGTGGGCATTCAACCGGGAGAGTTGGAGGAGGGCGCTCGGCTCGGTGAAGATACCGACTAACGGACGCGCGCTCAAGAGAACTTCGGCTCTTGCGTTCGGAATGGGGCATCTTCCTTGCACTTGCAGCGTTCGGAAGTACACCGCACTCCCTCTCGAGGATCATATGGCCAAACTCACTCTTGCAGTCGCAGCACTCGTCGCGCTTTCGGTTGCCGGCACACGTGTCCAGGCGCAGAGCGAGCAGCTCGCGTCCGTGGACCAATTCATATCCGTCGAGCAGATCGCCTCAGTCGACCAACCCGCTTCCGCCGATCAGGCGGCGCCAACCGAGCAGCTCGCGTCGCTCGAGCCGGCGATGGCGAGCGAGATCGTGATCGTGCAGAGCGCGCCGACCGCGGCGACTGTCGGTGTGGCACCCGCCACCGGGCCGACGCTCCGCGCATCCAGGCTGTCACCGCGCCGGGCGAGCTCCACCTCGAAGGACATGAATGCGATGCGGAGGCCGTCCCGTGGCAGTGGCGTCGGCTTGATGATTCTGGGCGGCGCGGCGCTCGTTACGGGGCTGATCATCGGCGGCGATGCCGGAACGGTGATCGCCGTGGGCGGCGCTCTGGTTGGGCTGTATGGACTTTACGTGTATCTCGGTCGTCCATCTGGTATGGAGCACAACGACCGGATCGGGCTGGGGTATAAGCTGGTAACCCCGTAGCTCACCGGTACGCACCACTGGCTGCCGCTCCATTGCTGACTCAGCCTGTGCGTCCTCCGGGGTGCACAGGCTGAGTTTTCACGTAGCGGAGGAGCGATGGCAGTGTCCTGGCTCGTACCACAGCGCACGGCCCTCGTGCTCGGCGGCGGTGGGCTCAAGGGCTTCGCTCACATCGGCGTGATGCGCGCGCTCGAGGAGCGTGGCATCCTGCCCGTGCGCTACGCGGGCACGAGCGTTGGCGCGCTGATCGCGGCCGCGCGCGTGGCCGGCGTGTCGCTCGACGAGATGGAGCGACGCGCCATCGGGTGCTCCAAACGCGATCTCTTCCGCCTCAATCGAGTCGGGATGCTGATGGAGCGGTCGCGCACATCTTCGCTCTATCTCGAGCAGCCGCTGCGCGAGCTCGTGAACGCCGTCACCCCGGACGTGAGCCTGCGCGAGCTGGGATCGCTGCTCGTGAACACGGTCGATCTGGAGCGCGGAACGATCGTGGTCTGGGGACTTCCGGGACTCGAGCACGTCAACGCACGCGACGCCGTCTACGCGTCGTGCGCGCTTCCCGGATTCTTCCCGCCGGCAGCCGTGGGCGAGCGCGTTTGCGTCGATGGCGGCACGATCGACAACCTGCCGACCGCCATCGCATCGCTCGGGATCGACGCGGTGATCGCGGTCGATGTCGGCAACACGGATCTCGGCCGAGCGCACGATGTGACCAGGCGCGGATTCGCGGCGATCTACATGCGCGCGGCGTCGGTCATGATGCATGCGCTGCAGCTCAATCCGCTCGCCACGTGGTCCGGCCCCCCGATGCTGCTCATCCGTCCGCGCGTGGGTCATCGCGACTGGTTCGAGTTCTCTCACGCGGAGGAGATGATCCAGGCCGGCTACGACGGCACGATGTCCGCGCTCGATGAGCTCGTGGATGGCGCCCTCTCGCGGAACTGCATCTACCCGCGCAGGCGCATTCGTCTCTCGGTGAACAAGGAGAAGTGCATCGGGTGCGGCGTCTGCACCGCGCTCGCGCCGCGCATCATGAAGATGGACGCGCACGGAAAGGCCTACGCGGCGAAGAGCGAGCACGAGTGGTCTCCCGCAGACGGGGAGTTCGTTGGGCACTGTCCCACCGAAGCGATCACCGTGGAGTCGCTCACGAGTCGCAGGCTCACGACCCGTCCCGCCGAGCAGGCTACGGTCGATCGATAGCGAGTGCCGCTTCGGCCAGCTTCACGTATCCATCGACGGCCGCGAGCAGCTCCGCGCGGGTGACGCGCTCGTGCGACGTGTGCGCCACGTGAATCGAGCCGGGCCCGTAGAGATATGGTTTGCCCCATCGCGTGAGCTCCGGTACGTCGGTCGCGAAGGCGACGATCGTGGTCTCGAAGCCCGGCACGGAGCTCAGTCGCATCGCGGGTACGAGAGAACCGCGCTCGAGCGTCGCCCGCCCTGCCACCCACGTCTCGAGCATTCGCCACACCGCGTCCGCATCGGATACGAGTCGCACCATGATGCGCGCTTCGGCGCTCGGCGCAATCACGTTGTCCGCAATGCCGCCCTCGATCTGCCCGACGTTGATCGTGGTCGCGCCGAGCAGGTCATCGTGCGGCAGCACGAGCGACGGCAGCTCGTGCAGCAGCGCGACGAGCTTCGTGATGGCCGAGTCGCCGAGATCGGGGTAGGCCGAGTGCGCGGCGACTCCGTCGGTGCGTATGATGGCGCGCATCGCGCCCTTGGTGCCCAGCCCGAGCTTCAACTCGGTTGGCTCGCCATCGATCAGCACGCGATTCGAGCCGGCGTGCT
>DASXQD010000289.1:0-2027 GCA_036493195.1 Gemmatimonadaceae bacterium
ACACAGAGCCATCGTGATAGCTCATCGGATTGAACACCGGATGGCGAGAGCTCAGCGTGCGTATGCCCCATCCGCAGAACATGTCGCGTGCCAACAGCGTCTGCGACAGACGGCGCGCCCGCGTCGCATCGGGCAATCGGCTCCAGAGCAGATGGCCGGCATTGGATGTCACCGTGGGCAGCGGCCGCTTCTCCCCGTCGAGTGCGAGCGCGAACGTGCCGAGGTCCTCGAGCCAGAACTGCTCGATCACGCGTTTGCGGAGCACCTCTGCCTCCGCGTCGAGTCGCTGCGCCTCCTCGTGCTCGCCGGCATATCTGAGCACGGCGGCCATTCGCACCTTCGCATCGTACACGTAACCCTGCACCTCGACGAGCGCGATCGGCGGCTCCGGCAGGCGACCGTCGGGGAATGGCACCCCGTCGCCGGAATCCTTCCAGCCCTGGTTGACCAGACCCCGATCCGATGTGCGCGCGTATTCGACCAATCCATCGCCGTCGATGTCTCCGAATCGATCGATCCACTCGAGTGCGCGTCGCGCGTTCGGCAGCAGCTTGCGTATGAGCGAGTTGTCGCCGGTCCAGCGCCACGTTTCGTGGAGCAGGATCAACCAGAGCGGCGTCGCATCGATCGTCCCGTAGTACGGCACATGGGGGACTTCTCCGCTCCTCGCCATCTCTCCGCGACGAAGCTCGTGCATGATCCTCCCTGGCTGCTCCTCCGTGTACGCATTCTCCTTCGTGCCCTGTCGGCGAGCGAGATAGAACAGCGTGTCGAGCGCGATCCGTGGATTGAGCGCCAGCGTTTCGAGCGACGCGATGATGGAGTCCCGCCCGAACGCGGTGGAATACCAGGGGATGCCTGCAGAAATGACTTCATCGCTGTCGGCGCCGATGTAGAGCGAGCGCAGATCGTCCGTCGCGCGCGCGAGTGTCGCGTCGAATATTTCTACATCGCTCTTCCAGCTCGAGCACTGCGCGCGCCATTCCGTGTACTCGGACGCAAGGCGCGCCGCACGCTGTTCGAATGCGTCGCGCTGCGTGACCAGCGGCACCACACGCGAATGTGCACCGCGAACTTCCCACTCGAGCTGGACGGGCTCGCCCGGCTCGAGCTGAAATGTCCATCGTGCGCTCCGCTCGTCGATTGCTTCCGGTGCAACACGAAATTCAATCACACTGTCGATCCGCTGGCCATCGCGGCCGCGGTACGCGAAGCTGATCGCGTTGGGACTCACGGTCGGCCGATAATACTCGCCGCGATGCTCGCGTCGCCAGCCGCGTACCTCGAAGATATCGGCGAAGTCACAACCGACGTGCAGCTCCACCCAGTACTCGATCGGCCGGATCAGAAAATTCGTGAGCGTCAGGCGCTCGATCAGCGAATCCTCGAGAATGAGCTCGCGTTGGAGAAAGATCGCGTGCTTCGGATCCCAGGCATTGCCGCCGAACGCGTGGTCGGTGACGGCGAGGTCGATCTGGGCGAGATACGGCTGGACGATCTGCGTCGAAAGCCGAGATTGCGGCGTGCCCGCGACCCGCAGCTCGTAGTGACTCAGAATTCTGGTGTCGTCCTCGAACAGGCCGAGCGAACAATTGCCGGGGGGTGCGATGTTGCCTTGCTGATCGGTGAGCAGGAAGAGCCGGTCGTGCTTGATGGCCAACGCATCCGACACGGGCGACTCGCGACCGCACGGGAGGGGCGCGTAGCCGACGGCCTCGACCATCGAGATGATCGGCCGGTCCTTCATCGATTCGTGCGCGACGCCGATTTGGTCGGCGGTGGCGGAGCGAGCTCGCATTTCAGTGCCCTTGGCCGCTACGCCACTCGCGAATCCGAGCTGCGCATCAGCGAGGCCGTCGGATTCCGAATGCGCTCGTAGAGTGCCACGTGATCGTCCACCATTCGGTCGGCGCTGAATCGCTCGACCGCGCGCTGCCGGCACCGCAGTCGGTCGAACGTTTCGATCGGGCCGCCGGGTCGAATCAGCTCGATCATGTGCTCGAACGAGGTCGCGATGAATCCGGTCA
>DASXQD010000290.1:0-6317 GCA_036493195.1 Gemmatimonadaceae bacterium
TGGCGCTCGGGCATCGGGCTGTTCAACGCCAAGTGGAAATACTCGCTCGCGGTGTCGCTCACGCCGGACGAGGCGCTCAGGATCGCCGAGGACAGCATGCGCAGGACGCGAGCGGAAATGCTGGTGCTCGCGCGCCCGCTGCACGACAAATGGTTTCCGGGACACAAGCACACCGGCGACTCGACCTCGGTGCTCAACGCGATCGTGAGCGAGACTCTCGCGCGGATCGGAGCCGAGCACGCCAATCGCGACTCGCTGCTGCAGCAGGCGAAGTCCGACGTGGCGGCGCTCACGCGCGTCGTGCGCGAGCAGCGAATCGTTTCGCTCGACTCGTTTCCCAATCTTCAGGTGATCCCGACGCCCGAGTTCATGCGCGGCGTGTACGGCGTCGCGGGCGCGGTGTTCGCGCCGCCGCTCAATCCGAATCTCGCCACGTTTTACTGGGTCACCCCCGTCCCTGCGGCATGGACCGCCGAGCGCGCCGATTCGAAGCTGCGCGAGTACAACACGTACAAGATGTTCGACCTCACCATGCACGAGGGAATCCCCGGTCACGTGGTGCAGGGCGCGTACGCGAACCTCCTCACGCCCGACTGGCGCCGGCTGCTGCGCGGAATCTACTCCAATACCCCGTACGTCGAGGGCTGGGCGGTGTACGCCGAGCACGTGATGATGTACGACGCGCACGTGGACGGTGGCGACCCGGTAAAGATGAAGCTCACCGATTTGAAGGGAATGCTGCGCATCTACACGAACGTGATCATCGATATCCGCCTCCACACCCGCTCGATGCCCGGCGACTCCGCCGTCGCGTTCATGATGCGTGACGCGTTTCAGGAGCGGCCGGAGGCGGAGGCGAAGTTGCAGCGTGCGCAGCTCGACTACGTGCAGCTCAACGCGTACTTCGCGGGCGTGGAGGAGTGGACGCGGCTTCGGCACGACGTGCAGAAGCGCGATGGCAAGGATTTCAACCTGTGCCGCTATCACGACACCGTGCTGCTGTACGGCGCGCTTCCGGTGCCCGAGATCCGTCGCCTGTACATGGCGGGTGTTGCGCCAACGGCGAAGGCACCACCCTCGAGGTGTGGAACGGCGAGCGCGGCCAACGGCCGATAGGAAGGG
Organism: Gemmatimonadaceae bacterium; assembly: GCA_036493195.1. Lineage (GTDB taxonomy): Bacteria > Gemmatimonadota > Gemmatimonadetes > Gemmatimonadales > Gemmatimonadaceae > FEN-1250. The sequence goes on from DASXQD010000290.1 coordinate 1,123, forward strand.
CGAGGCTGCTTTTCAGGCGCTGCCCTACCGCGTGAGCGGCACGCGCATGATTGCCGGCCGGTCGACGGCACTCGCGGCGGCGGTCATCGCTCCATCGTCCGCCATGCGCTCCCATCCGCTCTTCGCAAGGAAGTAGAGCCAGTCGCCGACTACCGTCGCGTGCGTGAGGCTGCGGCTCGACGCTCCGCGCGCGATGGTGGTTGCGCGCACGACGCGGCGCATCGATCGGTCGAGCGCGAGCCGCACGATCCGGTTTGGCTCGAGCCCGTTCTGCACGACGATGAGATCCGCTCCCACGCGATACATCCCGTCGATTCCCGTGAGCGCGAGCGAGTCGGAATGCGTGACCCACGTGAACCTTCCACTCTCGATGTCCACCGCAGCGATGCCTATCGCGTAATCGGAAACGAAGAGCGTCGTTCCATCGCTCGAAAGCGCGGGCGTCTGCGGCGAGCGAAAGGTTCCGCGCGCCGCCAGCACGCGGAGCGAGTCCTGTCCCGGCGCAATCGCGTAGACGCCGCCGCCAACTCCATCCGACACGTACACCGCACCTGAGCCGCCGAGCACGAGATCTCCCAGCACGTGCGAGCCGGTATCGGGCGCGACGTAGCGTCCGCGCAGTGCTCCCGTGCTCAGATCGTATTTCACGAGCGCCGAGCGGCCGGAGTCGGACGGCGAGTATCCGGCCGTTGCAGAAAATGCGGCGGTCGTCGCCCAGAGTACACCGCGGGTACGATCCACGCCCAGCGCGAACATTCCCCACGTGCTGTCGGCACCAGGCTTCACGAGCGTTGTCGTGCGGCCATGCGCGATGGCGTAGATGCCGCCGTGGTGCACCGAGCTGACGAGAAAGCGCCCGCCCTGCGGGTCGTACGCAAGGTCCTCCGAGATCATGTCTGCATCCGGAAGACGGGTCACGAGCTTCGGAGCACCCTCATCGCGCGTTGCGAATGCGTGCGTGGCGCGCAGTGAGCGCAGCGCGCCCGCGCCGGCGAGCGCACCGTACCGGGACACCAAACCAGTGTCCAGCTCGTCGCCCATCGCGGCCAGAGCACCCATCCACCGCGCTGCGCCGGCGCTGTCGTGCGCATCGATCGCGAGCGATGCATACCGCGCGGCGACACGCGGCGTCGCGCCGATGATCCCGTACACCGCGTCCAGCTGCGCGCGATACCGCACGGTGTCATTCGCCTGGCGGGCTGCCTGGAGCGCACGCTCGTGATCCTTCCAGGTGGAATCCGCCTGCGCTTTCACGGCGGCCGGAACGATCGCCAACGCGAGCACCAGCGCACTGACCGCACCCATCGCCGCACGTTTCATTATGATTTTGTCCAATGCCGGAAGACTCGCTGTGGACGGCCTACGCGAATACGAGACTGCTGATCGGCCGAGCTCCACCGATCAAGGTCGATCTGCGGCTGCCCCTGAGCGATGAGCTTCGGCATCTTCTGACGAAGCTCGGACTTGGCGCCAGCTTCGCCATCATCACGCCCTTCGATCCTCGAGGGACGCGAGCACCGGCCTGGCGGAATCTCACGCGATACGCCGGCACTCGACTTCTGTTGCGCTTCCGCAATCTGAGGTTCGTGCCGGCCGATGGCGAATCCCTCGACTCGCGGCATCGCGAGCGCGGGTTTGCGATCGCGATCGGCCGCGACAACGCCGCATCGCTCGCGCGCGAGCTCGAGCAGCTCGCGCTCTACTGGTTCGATGGCGAGGCCTTCTGGATCGATGGCGCGCTCGCGGAGCGAAAGCCGCGCCGCCTTCCCTGACTCTCTCGAAATGAGCCTGCTCTACGTCGAGACGATCAGCTCCGCCATCCGGGCAGCCGCACCCGGCGCATGCGAAAAGAAGAGCGCCGGCTCGATCACCTCGAGCTCCATCAACAGCAGTTTCCCGTCTCGAAGGATTCCATCCACCCGGGCATAGAGAATGTCTTCGACCTGTGTGTCGGTTGCGATTGCGGCCGCGTGCAGCACCGCGCGCGCATCCTCGATCAGCGATGGCTCAGGGTGCTGCCGCTCCACGGTGCCACCGAAGTCATTTTGTACGCGAAAATCGCCATCCGCGGGTCGCTTCACCACGGCGTGACTGAATTCCCCTCCCAGGAAGATGAGCGACCATTCTCCATCCCGAATCTCCGGCAGAAATGGCTGCACCATCACTCCGCTCGGCGATGACGCGAGCAGAGCTGCGAAGCGCGCCTGGCGCTCCGATGCACGCTGGGGCGCGACGAGCCACGTCTGGTGCGCGGTGGCGGAGATGGCGGGCTTCACGACCGCGCCATCGTGCCAGCCCTGCGCAGCGATGAGCGCATCGAGGTCCGGCGCGGCCTCGCCCTCGACCGCGCTTACCCAGATCGTCGGTACGATTGCAATTCCTCCTGCATCGAGGTCGAGCAGATAGCGCTTGTCCACACTCCACTGCACAAGCGCGGGGGAATTTCTCAGCGAACCGTCGCGACTCTCCTTCACCTCGTTGATCCACAGCAGGAACTCCGCGGGATGATGATGAAAGTTCCAGCACGAGCGCAGCACAATGCGGTGGTAGCTCCCCCAATCCGCCAGGGCGTCCCACGGTCGCGCGTCCACCTCCGCGCCGCGGGCGACGAGCGCGTCGCGCAGCAGGCGGTCATCGGTGGTGATCGCGGGAACTCCGGAATACGTGATCAGCGCAACACGATTCTGGGAGAGCGGTGCAGACATGTGCGGCTCACAATACTGTGCGGTAACAGTGGCGGTCACGAACGTCCGGTGTAATCTGATCGCGGGACACGCAGTGCTGAAGGTGGCTCCGGCGCACGCGCGCACATTCATGCATCTTTGTGCATGCTCTACGTCGACAACAACGGGATCACGGACGCGCGGCTCAATCTCGCGCTCGAGGAACACGTTCTCCGCAACAGGATCGAGAACGATGACCTGCTCCTCTTCTATATCAACGCGCCCGCGATCATCATCGGCCGCAATCAGAATACGATCGAGGAGATCAACGCGGATGTAGTGAACGAAGAGGGCATTCGCGTCGTCCGGCGCATTTCGGGCGGCGGAGCAGTCTATCACGATCTCGGAAATCTGAATTTCAGCTTCATGACTCGCGACGTGAGCGCCCGCTTCAATCGCTACGATCTGTTCAACCGGCCTGTGGTCGAAGTGCTTCGCGCGCTCGGTGTGCCCGCGGAAATCGGTGGGCGCAACGACATTCTCGTGGAGGGACGCAAGATCTCCGGGAACGCGCAGTTCGCGACGGCCGGGCGCATGTTCAGCCACGGCACGCTCCTCGTCGACTCGAATCTCGACGACGTCACGTCCGCGCTCCGGCCGAAGCCGGGGAAAGTCGAGTCGAAGGGTGTCAAATCGATTCGCAGTCGCGTGGCGAACATCAGCGAATTTCTGAGCGAGCCGATCACCGTAGTCGAGCTCCGGGACCGAATTCTCGGGCGCATATTCGAAACGAACGATCGCGCCCGCGTTCCCTCGCTCACGATCGACGAGTCCGATTGGCGCGCCGCACAGGAGCTCCTCGAGCGACGCTACGGCAACTGGGACTGGAACTTCGGTGAGGATCCGCCGTGCAACGTGCAGCGCGTCGAGCGCTTCCCCGCCGGTGAGATCGACGCACGCCTCGATGTGCACGGCGGGCGCATTACCGCGGCGCGTTTTTTCGGCGACTACATGGGGCGGGCCGAAGTGAGCGAGCTCGAGGCGCTGCTGCGAGGAGTGGTCTACGATCGCGAGTCGCTCGCGGCGGTACTCGGCAACGTCGACGTCCGTGAATATTTCGGAGACATCGCCGCAAGCGACGTGCTCGCTCTGCTGTCACCCTGAGAGCCCGCCCGATCCGCCCGATGTAGCTTTCGTGGAATCGCCACCAGGATAAGCCGATGTCATCGTCCGCCCAGCGGTGCAGCCACGTGAGTCAGGTCCGCGATGTCGCGCCCAATACTCCCAAGGGATGCGAGGAGTGTCTCAAGCTCGGGATGCACTGGGTGCATCTGCGACTCTGCCAGGAGTGCGGCCACGTAGGCTGCTGCGATCAGTCGCAGGGAAAACACGCGACCAGGCACTTTCACAGCTCGCATCATCCGATCATGAAGAGCTTTCAACCCGGCGAGGACTGGAGCTGGTGCTATGTCGATGAGCTCTTCATGGAGCCAGCGGTCGAGCCGAGAACGTGAGCCCCACCGAAAACGCTCCTGACAGTGCATGGCCGCCGCTGCCGCTGGACGAGTGGAGCGACACGCGCGACACGCTGCACCTATGGACACAGATCGTCGGAAAAACGCGGCTCGCGCTCGCCCCGATGGTCAATCACTGGTGGCAGATCCCGCTCTACGTCTCGGCGCGCGGCCTCACGACATCCCGAATTCCCTACGGCACCGCGGGGTTCTCGGTCGAGCTCGATTTCATCGACCATCATGTCGAGGTTCTGCGGGATGACGGGCGCACGTGGTCGACGGCGCTCGCGCCGCGTTCCGTCGCGGACTTTTACAAGGCGTACATGTCGGGACTGCGCTGGCTCGGCATCGATGTGAGTATCTGGCCCGTGCCCGTCGAGATCGCTAATGGCATTCCGTTCCAGAAGGATGAGACGCACGCCTCGTACGATGCCGGCGCGGCGCAACGCTTCTGGCGCGCCCTCGCGCAGGCCGCGCGTGTACTCGAGAGCTTTCGCGGGCGATTCATCGGCAAGTCCAGTCCCGTGCACTTCTTCTGGGGCAGCTTCGACCTCGCGTGCACGCGCTTCAACGGCGCGCGCGCGCCGCGGCATCCCGGCGGCGTGCCCGGGCTCGCCGACTGGGTAACGCGTGAAGCGTACTCGCACGCGTGCATCAGCGCGGGCTGGTGGCCCGGCGCGATCGGGAGCCCGATGACCGAGCCGGCGTTCTACGCCTACTCGTATCCGGAGCCGGCCGGATGTCCCACCGCGAAGATCCGTCCGGATGCCGGCTACTACCACGACGTGATGCACGAGTGGATCCTGCCCTACGAAGCGGTGCGCACCGCCGCAAATCCGGACGTGCTCGCACTCGAGTTCTTTCAGAGCACGTATGAAACCGCGGCGAGCCTGGGAGGCTGGGACCGCGCCTCGCTCGAGCGCGCGGAGGCGAGCGCACCGCACGCGTCGTGAGCGCTCACAGCATGTACTGCATGTTCGAGCCACCCGTCGGGTACGCGTAGAGCAATTTCTTGAGC
>DASXQD010000291.1:0-8281 GCA_036493195.1 Gemmatimonadaceae bacterium
AATCCCGAAGCGTCAGTGAGTGGAGAAAATTCCACGCGACGTTGAGCCCGGCCTGATTCGCAAAATCACTGCGCGAAAAATAGGTGCTGCTCGGGTTGAGCGGCGTCCATTGCAACCCGCCGCGAATGGGCACGAGCAGGAGCAATCCCGTGAGCAGCAGCGGGAGCACCGTGCGAGGCAATCTGCCCCCGGTCGCTTCGGCCACATGCCTCTCGATGAGTCGTCGATAGCCCCAGACACCGACAGCGACGAGCACGATCAACAACAGCGCGAGGAGCGCGATCGGAGAGGATTCCGCGCTCGCCGCTGCCTCGCGCGGCGTGCGGAGATACGGCAGCAGCGTCGAGTCCACCCGCGATCCCCACTTCGAGAAGAGCTCGAGGTCGATGGCGGCGAGAAGTGCCGCGATGAAGATTGCGAGATAGCTGTAGGCGCGCAGCACGAGCGCGAGCGCACGCGCGGGAATGATCGGCGAGAGCGCGAGGAGGATCACGGGCACGAGCGCGAGGTAGCTCGCAGCCGAAATGTCCATGCGCGCGCCGTGCAGGAGGAGCCCGCCGATCGTGCTCGCACCGAGCGACGCCGTTTCGGCGTGATGATACGCCAGAAACGCAAGTCGGAGCAGCGAAAAAAAGAGAAACCAGAACGCGATGTAGCGAAACAGGAAGCGGAGCTTGGCGAGGGGCTCGCCGTCCGCGCGCCCGGGAGGAATCAGGATCGCGAACTCGCCGTCGGCGGTCAGGGCGGCCGGCGAGACGTGCGAATCAGGGGAGGGCAAACCGGGCACGCCACAATCTACGAAGCGCGCGTGCAGCGAAGTACCTCCCGGCCCCTCGGTGCTTGCGTAATAGTACTTTGCGCTATAAAGTACTTGCAATATCATCCGGAGCTGGTATGACCCACACCGCTGCCACCGACAACGCCCAATCCGACGCCGCCACCCTCGCCATCTGGGGCTTCGCCGTGTCCCTCGCCACGCTCGGCACCGCAATCCTCTGGAAGGCCGGCATGGGCATCAACTGGGGCGTTTGGGTCACCTGCGTCGTCATCTCGTTTTTCGCCGTGCTCCGCGATCGATTCGGCTCCGTCGGTGCGCCGAGCCTGGCCGCGGGTTCGTGGGCAGGCGTGCTCGCCTTCGGAACCGCCATCACGACCGATGACTCTCGTGTGGCGATTCTCGTGCTCGCTACACTCGTGCTTCTCGCCATCGCGCTCGTCACCGCGGGCGATGGATCGTTGGACGTGCTCCGCCCATTGGTGGCGCTGCAAGCGCCGTTCACCGCGCTGGCTCTCGTCTTCTCGGGTCTCGCCACCGAAGCCGACGGGAGCGTTCGCACCGCGCGCTCGCCAGCAGTCATGTCGATCGTGCGCACCACCGTGATCACGGTCCCTGTCGTCCTGCTGTTGATAGTTCTCCTGGCCGAGGCCGACCCGATCTTCGCCGCTGCGCGCGACGCGCTCGAGCACATCGTTCCCGACGATTTCATCGTCCGCACATTCTTCTTCGCTCTGCTGTTCGGCATCACGCTCGGCGCCTGCAGTACCGCGCAACGTGGACGGCTCGCCACACACGTTTCCACCAGACCGATGAGCATTCTCGTCGGCACACCCGAGCGCCGCGTGCTGATGACGGCGCTCGCGTCGGTCATGTGGCTGTTCGTGTATGACGCCACGATCTCGCTGCTGAAGAATCCGGCGGCCGTGGCGGGAAGCGGGATCACGTACGCCGAGTACGTGCACCGTGGGTTCGCCGAGCTGTCGGTAGCCGCCACGGTCGTCATCGGCGCCGTTCTGGTGACGCGCCGCTCCTGGATTACCGCGGACCCGTGGGCGCGGCGCGCAGCCGCCGCAGCACTCGTCGGCGAGTGCGGCATGATCGCCATCGCCTTCATGCGCATCGTGCGCTACGAGCAGGCATACGGTTATACCACGCAGCGCCTGTACGCGCAGGCATACATGATCGTGCTCGCCTGCATGAGCGGCCTGCTGCTGCTCGAGATCATGCGGCGCGCGCAGTCCGTACGAGTCGCGTATCACAGCGCGACCGCGGCGCTCGCTCTGCTCGTGTCATGCGTGTACTTGAACACGGATGCGTGGATCGTTCGCGAGAACGTGGCGCGTTACGCGGTCACCGGATCCCTGGACACCAAGTATCTCGCGTACTACCTCTCCGATGATGCGACGCCCGCGCTCGTCGCCAGTCTGCAACAGCTTCACGAGCCGGAGCGCAGCCTCCTCACCGGATACCTGCGCGAGCGCGAGGCTCCACATCAGTACGCTCGCAATCACGATTGGTTTGCATGGAACTACCGGGCGAATCAAAGCGCGCGTGCCGCCCGGGAGCTCCATGGCGCCAGGATCCCGTAAGGCAGCGTCCAATGGGCCTACTCCGGAACGCGCACCGGCGCTCGATCCGCTCTGCCGGATTCCAGCTCTTCGGTTCGGAATTTCTTGTCGGGGAGCCGCGGCTCGCGCAGCATGAGCCAACCCATGAACGCCGCGGCGCAGGAGGCGAGCAACACCCCGATCTTCGCCGAGTCGAGCAGTGCCTCGTCGGCGAATGCCAGCGCTCCGACGAACAGCGACATGGTGAACCCGATGCCACCGAGCCAGCTCACGCCGCGTAGCATGCGCCAGCTGACGCTGTCGGGGAGCGCGGCGATGCGCATACGCACGGCGAGCCACGCCGCGAGCGAGATGCCGAGAGGCTTACCGAGCACGAGACCGATGAACACACCGGCGAGCACCGTGAGTGACACTCCGCTCGAAGCTGCGCCACCGATCCGGACGCCCGCGTTTGCGAGCGCGAAGAGCGGCACCACGAGGAAGGCTATCGGTGTGCCGAGCGCGTGCTCCAACCTCTCCAGCAGAGAGCTCTCGGTGCTCCGCGCATTCGCTGGAATGGTGAACGCGAGCAGTACGCCTGCGATCGTGGCATGGACGCCGGACGAAAGCACCGCTACCCAGAGCACGATTCCCAAAACGAGGTATGGTGCGGCGCGCTGCACGCCGGCCCGGTTCAGCAGCGCGAGCACGATCACGAGAGCGGCGACCACGGCGAGACTCGCCCACGCGATCGACGCCGTGTAGAAGACCGCGATCACGAGCACCGCTCCGATGTCGTCGACGATGGCCACGGCTGCGAGGAAGATCTTGAGCGAGACCGGCACGCGCGGACCGAGCAGCGCGGCGATGCCAAGCGCGAACGCGATGTCGGTGGCCATCGGGATCCCCCACCCTCTCGCGCCGATGCCGCCGCCGTTCACCGCCGCGTAGAGGAGCGCCGGGACGATCATCCCGCCCGTGGCGGCGGCGATCGGAAGGGCGGACTTACGCAGGGATGCGAGCTCGCCACAGAGCATCTCCCGCTTGATCTCGAGACCGACGAGAAGAAAGAACAGCGCCATGAGACAATCGTTGATCCACTGGCGCACGGTGAGATCGAGACGAAACGAGCCCGAGCCGATCGGGAGCGAATGGTGGATCAGTGTCACGTACGCGGGTTGCCATGGCGAGTTGGCCCACGCCAGCGCGCATGCGGTGGAGGCGAGGAGGACGATGCCGCTCCCTGCCTCGCTAGCGGCGAATCGTTGAAATGGCTCGAGAATTCGCATGGCGTCTCTTGTAAGGATCGAGCACCTGGCGGCATCTATGATGTGATGCCACTCGAAGCAGAGCGCGACACTGCCAGCGAAACATTACTCATCCAGCAGGCGAGTGGCGGCTCGAATGGCGCCCTGGCCGCGCTGTTCGAGCTTCATGGCGCGCTCGTCCATCGCGTGGCATACCGCCTCACGCTATCCGCGGACGAGGCCGAAGACATCGTGCAGGATGTATTCGTGGGCCTTCCCGAAGCACTCGGCGCGTATGGACGGACGAGGCGCCTTCGAGGCCTGGCTGCGGAAAGTAACCGTTCGCGTCACCCTCATGTGTCTGTGCTCGACGCGGCGGCGAAATGCCACAGCCTTCAATGCGCAGCTGCAGCATGCAGCGTCGCTTCGAGTCGTCGGCCAGGAGCGAATCGCGGTGCCCGCCGGTACCTTCGACTGCTGGAAGATCAGCGTCGGAGCACCCGGTATCGAGTCGTACATGTGGGTGAGCACGGACAATCATCTGGTGGTGCGCTCACAGAGCATCTATCGATTCGGCGATACTGAGCTCGACGATCGCATCGATCTTCAAAGCATGACCCCTGCCGCCACACAGTGAGCCTTGTGACACCCGGCACACATCTGCGATCTCATTTCGCCACGCGATAGATGCTTGTCGCAACACGTATCACGTTTTTCATCACGAAACGATAGTCGCCACGTTTAGAAGGGTGGAGAATGCGGGAGTTCGCATGACTGAGCTCGATCGCACTCACTCTCTTCCGGACGGTAGCCATGTTTTCTTCACGTTCGATCGCTCGAGTGCTCCTCCCCGCGTGCGCGGTGGGCGCGAGCACACTTCTCGGCGCCTGTAGTGACAGCAGCGGACCAGGCAGCGGCTCCGGCACCAATCTCTCGATAGCAGTCGCCACGCTCACCGCCGCCGGTGCCGGACGCATCGCCGGCTCCGGCGCTTCGACCGTTTCGCTCGAGCGCCACATCACGACTCCGAGCGGCACGCACACTCTCGTCATCAACGACGCCGCCGTCTCCCTCTCGCGCCTCGAGCTGGCGACCGTCGACTCGGCTGGCTGCGCCGATGATGACCACCCAGAGCACGATGACGATCGATGCCACGAGCTCGAGACCGGACCGGTGCTCGTCGATCTGCCCACGGACAACTCCGTGGTCTCCGTGCTTTCACTTCAGCTGCCGGCCGGCACCTATCACGCGCTCGAGGCGAAGATTCGTCCGGTGCGCACGGACGACAATGGCGGAAGCGCATTCCTCACCGCACATCCCGACTTCGCGAACGCCAGCGTGCGAGTGGAAGGGACGTTCGACGGAACCCCATTCACGTACGTTGGCTCGCCCAACGCATCGCTGGAGCTGAGATTCGATCCGCCGATCACCGTCGGCAGCACGGCGACTACCGTGACGGTGCACGTGAGCATCGATCGCTGGTTCATGGATGGCGGCGGCAATCTGATCGATCCCGCAACGGCCAACGCCGGCGGAGCCAACGAGCAGCTCGTTCGCGACAACGTGCGCCGTTCGTTCCACGCGTTCGAGGACAACGAGCACCACGGCGATGACGGCCACGGGAACGATGGCTTCGACGATGGTCCGGGTCACGATGGCGGAGGTGACGATCACGGCGGCGACGGCCGCGTGGTGCACTGATCGCGACTAGCGATGCGTGCGGCTGCTCATCACACGATGGGCAGCCGCAGCAGCGCCTCGCACCCTTCCCGATCGCCACGGTTTTCGAGCGTGAGCGTGCCGCCGTGCGCTTCGGCGATCTGTCTGCTCAGCGCCAGCCCGATCCCCGAGCCCTGGGGTTTCGTGGTGAAGAATGGAACGAACAGGTTCGAGCTGTCCGCAACACCATAGCCCTCATCGCGCACCCAGAGATGCAGCCACGCGCCGCATTGCTCCCACCCCACGGAAACACCGCCCCCTGTCTCGAGCGACGCGTCCGCCGCGTTGCGCACGAGATTGATGAGCAGCTGATCCAGCTGGTCGCTGTCGCCGACCATGCAGATCTCCTGTGCCTCCTGCACGTCCACATGAATCCGCGTCTCGAGCTTCGCCGTCCTACGCACCCACGTCGCCACATCGACGGTGGCGTGCCTCGGGCCTGGAAGCCGCGCGAGCACGGCATACGAGGTCATGAAGCGGCTCAGCGAGCCCGCGCGATTCGAGATGACCGCGAGTCCCTGCCGCACGTCGTCCTCCGACTCCGCATCGCGGCGCGGCGTATCCATGAGCGACTGCAGACTCTCCGCAATCGACTTGATCGGCGCGAGGGAATTGTTGATCTCGTGTCCGAGCACGCGAATGATGCGCTGCCACGCGAGTCGCTCCTCATCGCGGAGTGCCTTGCTCAGATCCGACAGCACGACCAGCTGATGCGGCTGGCCACTCTGGCGGAAGGTCGTGCGGCGCAGCTGCCACCGCCCGGCACCCCCGGGAAACATCGTGTCGACGGTTCGCGTCGCGTCTCCGGCCAGACACTCCTCGAGACCGACCTCCGCGCCGGTGCGGCCGAGGAGTCGCTCTCCGGGTTGTGCGAGCAGGCGCTCGCCCGCTCGATTCAGCAGTCGCAGCCGATGCGTCTCGTCGAAGGTGAAGATCGCGACGTCGATCTCCTCCATCACGGTGCGCAGAAGCGACGTCGCCTCGAGGGAGCTCAGACGCTGCGACCGCAGCGTCTGAGCGAGCATGTTCACCTCGAGCAGCGCGAGACCAAGCGCATCGCTGTCGCGCGCGCCGCGCGCCCGTGTGGAGAAATCCCCTTCGCGGAGCGCAGCCAGCATGTTCGAGATCGTCTGGAGTGGGCGAACCACACGCTCGCGCGTCGCGAGTGCGAAGGAGAGCCAGCCCAACACGACGAATAGCGTCAGCGTCCAGCGAACCTTTTCGTCGTAGTCGCCGAACCAGAGGAGCAGGAGCGCAGTGAGACTTCCCGCTCCGCCGGCCAGCAACGCGAATGCGAAGACGCGCGACTCGTGGGTGAATCGCGCGCGATGCCGTGGGTGGTGGTCAGAGGCCATGCGCGGCCAGCCGACGATAGAGCGCGCTGCGGCTGATTCCGAGCGCCTTCGCGGCGTGACTCACATTTCCATCGTAGCGCGAGAGTGCCTTCTGGATCAGCACGCGCTCTGCCTCCTCCAGCGTCACCTCTTCCGCGCGCGCGCTCGGCGCGGCCCCGGTGCGCAACGCGAGATCGAGCGCCCGCACCTGCTCTCCCTGCGCCAGCAGCACCGCTCGCTCCACGACGTGATCGAGCTCGCGAATGTTGCCGGGCCACGGATGCTCGAGCAGCGCCTGCATCGCGGCGTTGTCGAACGAGGCGAGCGGCTTGCCGTAGCGCGTCGCGTGCTTGCGCAGAAAGAAGTTGGCGAGCGGCGCCACGTCATCGCGGCGCTCGCGTAGCGGCGGCAGCTGGATCTCGATCGTGTTGAGGCGAAAGAGGAGATCCTCGCGAAAGCGTCCGGCTGCAACCTCGGCGTGCAGATCGACGTTCGTGGCGGCGAGCACCCGCACGTTGACCTGTCGCGGCCGGGAGTCGCCGACGCGCTCGACCTCGCCGGATTGCAGCACGCGCAGAAGCTTCGACTGCTGATGCAGCGGCAGATTTCCGATCTCATCGAGGAAGAGCGTGCCGCGATCGGCGAGCTCGAATCGTCCCATCCGGTCGTTCTTCGCGTCCGTGAACGAGCCCTTCACGTGACCGAACAGCTCACTCTCGAACACCCCTTCGGAGAGGCCGCCCATGTTGACGGCGACGAACGAGTGATTGCGGCGCGGCGAGATTGCGTGCAGCCAGCGCGCGGCGAGCTCCTTCCCCGTCCCGTGCTCGCCGCCGATGAGCACGTTCGCGTCCGACGGGCCCACGCGCGACATGAGCTCGAGCACCGGGCGCATGCGCGGCGAATCCGCGATGATCTCGGGAGCGCCCTCGCCCCGAAGGATCTCGTTCTCGCCCTCGAGTCGCTGCGAGCGGCGAAGGGCGCGCGAGAGTTCGAGCTGCGAGTTCACGGTCGTGAGCAGCCGCGAGTTGTCCCAGGGCTTCTCGATGTAGTCCCACGCGCCGCGCCGCATCGCCTCCACGGCGCTGTCGACGCTGCCCCAGGCGGTCATGACGATCACCGCCATGGTGTGATCCGCCGCCTGCAATCGCGGCAGAATATCGAGTCCCTCCATTCCGGACGTGGTGTCGCGAGAATAGTTGAGATCCATCAGCACGGCATCGAGCGCGCGCGTCTCCACCGCAGACAGGATCTCCGACACCGAACGCGCGGTGACGATCTCGAAACCGCGCCCCTTCAGCATCAGCCGCAGCGCCTCGAGCACGTCGGACTGATCGTCCGCAATGAGAATGCGCGACGGACGTTCCTTGACTCCATCGCCATTGGTCGCGATCACGAGACATCACCTCCTGAGCACCAAGCGCGGATGGTGCCCGCGCTCGCAAACGCCGTGTACGACACGCGACTATTCCTCTCGCAACGTGATGATCGGATCGAGGCGAGTCGCGCGTCGCGCCGGAATGTAGCACGCCAGGAGCGCAACTGCCGCGAGCAGGAGCGAGACGCTGAACAACGTGAACGGATCCGTCGCCGCCACGTTGTAGAGCATCCCGGCGACCACGCGCGACAGCGCGAAGGCGCCGAACAGCCCGATCG
>DASXQD010000292.1:0-4701 GCA_036493195.1 Gemmatimonadaceae bacterium
GTGTCGAACCGGAGCGATCGAGACGATGAGCGCGATGATGAGCGCCAGCGCGAATGCAGTTGCGAAAGAAATCCATCCGATGGCCACGGTGCTGCCGAATTCCCTCTGAAGCGGTAGGCGCATGACCAGCAAACGGAAACCAGCGCTTGCGAGAACGGATCCCATGATCGCGGCGCAGAGCGCGAGCACCAGAGACTCGGCGAGAATTTGTCGCGCCAGACGGCCCGCGCCCGCGCCGAGCGCCGTGCGCACGGCCATCTCGCCAGCGCGATCGGTCGTCCGCGCGAGGATCAACGCCGCCCCGTTGGCGCAGGCGATAAGAAAGAGCAGCGCCACGGCACCGAGCAGGAGCAGCAGTGGCGTCCGTACGTCGCCCAGGAGATAAGTGCGAATTGGAATTGCGTGCGCGCCTCTCGTTTTGTCCTCGGCGTCCGAATACGTGAAGCGGGTACCGAGCAGTTTGGCCATGCGCTGAACCTCGCCGTTGACGAGGGCCGGGGACGCACCGGGCTTTGCGCTCGCGACCATGGTCAGATATCCAACCTTGTACATGGAGCTCGAGGGATCGAGCCGGAGTGGGCGCCAGGCGCGTATTTCGGGAGTCGGGAAGAAGAACCCGCGTGGCATGACGCCGATCACCGTCACCGGCTCTCCATCGAGCACGATCTGATGTCCAATGACGCCCGGAGCACCACCGAAATCCTGTCGCCAGACGGGATCACTGATGACGATCACGGGCGGTGCGTCAGCCCGGTCGTCGTTCGCATCGAACATCCGGCCCATCGCCGGATGCGCGCCGAGCACGTCGAACACCGTCGGGGTGCTCAGCACGAATGGCAGCACGGTGGCGCCTGTCGTACCGGGGTTCGGCGCGTACGGAGCGGCATCGGTGGAGAAAACCGCGATCTGGTCGAAAGCGCCAAGGCGCGCGCGAAGAAAGTCGTACTCTTCACCGCTCCACGTGTCGTCCATCCAGAAGACGTGAACGCGACTCGCGTTTGCGAACGGCAGGCGGCGAACCATCAGGCTGTCGACAACGCTGACCAGCGACACGCTCGCGCCAATCCCGAGCCCGAGTGCCACGAGCACAATCGCCGAGAACCCGGGGCGACGCTGCAGCTGCCTCAGTGCGTGGCGCGCGTCGGACATCAATTCTTCGAGAACCGAGATGCCCCAGCCTTCGCGTGCTCGCTCGGCCTCAGAGGCAAGCGTGCCAAAATGCCGTCCTGCCTCCCACTCTGCCTGCGACTCCGACAGTCCACGTTCGCGCAGCGACACGATCTCCATCGAGCGATGAAATTGAAGCTCCTCGTTCAGCTCTCGATCGGCAGTTTCCCGGTCGAACAGTGCGCGTCCGCGAAAAACGAGGTCGTGAAGCCAGCGCCACATGTGAGTGATCCTCAGCGCGTGGACAGAATGAGCTCGACTCCGCCGGCCAACCGCTTCCAGGCCTTCGTCTCGGCGACGAGGCGGCGTCGGCCGGCGATGGTGAGCCGGTAGTATCGCGCGCGCTGGCCGTTCTCCGTGACGCGCCACTCGGAGCTGATCCAGCCTTCGCGCGTGAGGCGGTGCAACGCCGCGTACAGCGCGCCCGGTTGAATTCGCAGCGCGTCGCGCGAGCGGCGCTGCATGGCCTGGCCGAGCCCCCACCCGTGCGTCGGCTCGATCTCCAGGAGCTTGAGAATGAGCATGTCGGCGGTGCCGCGAATGATGTCGCTCGATTCAGTTGTCACAACGAGTCTCTCGAGAGCTATCAGTTACAGAGAGCTTATTCCATGGAATGCCAGGAAGTCAAGTGTGGTGGCGGTCGAGACGGGCTCGGCGCGTTCATCGTGGCCATCGGGGATTACCGCGCGAAGGCGAGCGTGGTCGGCGCGAAGCGCAGCTCGCCCGAGAGGTCGTGGTCTATCAGGTCGGCAGTCTGCTCGACGTGCGCGCCCCGCATGTAGCCGACCGAGACGTCGCCAGCGAGCTTCGCGCGCTTCGTCCGCCAGTCGATCGTCCCGTGCACCTCGGCGGCAAACGCGCGCCGCGGGTCCTCACCTGAAACGATGATGATGCCTTCGACCGGCCACGTCGGCGATGCGGTGTCGATGTCCCGACCCTCGTGCGCAAGCCGGACGGTCATCTCGCCGACTGCGGCCCCGGCGACCGCGCCACGCCACACCATGTCGCGTCCGTCGGCGCCGACGCCGGTGAACTCGGCGAAGTACGAACTCACGCACTGCTTCCGGGCGGTCGCGGCCGACGCGGTCAGGCCGATCAGGACAAGGCCGATCACGACGAACATCCGGCGCGGGTGGGACGGGCGAGTGATGCCAAACATGAGGTGCCTCCTTCGAGTGGTGCTGGCGGTTCGAATCGCCTCAGTGCGGGTTGCGCTGTCCGGCGAGCCAGTTGATATTTACAACGTAAATATCATCCGCAATGTTTCCAGTGTCAATATCCACTGTAAACATTTTCCTTCAGGAGCCGCATGCCCAAGTCCCGAGTCCCGTCCGCCGCACCCGCGTCTGCCACCCCCGCGTCCGCCGTCCCCTACCATCACGGCGACCTCCGGCGCGCTCTCATCGATACGGCGCTCAGCATGGTCACCGAGGAGGGTGCGTGGGACTTCACCCTCCGCGAGGTGGCGCGCCGGACGGGCGTGAGCCACATGGCCCCGTACAACCATTTCGCGGACAAATCAGCGCTGCTCGCTGAGGTGGCGGCGCTCGGGTTCGACTCGCTCGGGAAGACAATGGAGGCCGCGGCCCGCGGGCAGCCGCGCTCTACGCGTCAGGCGCTCGCCAGCACCGCCGCCGCCTACGTGCGGTTCGGTGTTGAGCACCCGGCGCACTACCGCCTGATGTTCGGGGCCGAGCTGGCGGACAAGGCGCGCTACCCCAATCTCCAGGCGTCCAGCGACGCGACGTTCGCCGTGCTCACGGACGTGCTGGAGCGCGGCCAGGCTGCGGGCCAGGTTCGCCGGGAGCCGGTGCGCGATCAGGCGCTCGCGGCATGGTCGCTGGTACACGGGCTCACGACCCTGGTGATCGATCAGCGCGTGAGCTTTCTCGGGGTTTCGAGCGGCGAAGCCGAGCGGCACGCGCGACAGGCGGGAAGTCTGCTGTTCGAGGGCCTGCGTGCGAAGACACGTTAAGCTGTCGGACGAGCGCTAGTACTGCGCGAGCCACCGGTTCGTCGCGGAGAGCGTCGCGAGCACCGCTGCGGTCTCGACGTCTTCGCGCACCTCGCACACTCCCGTGAGCGGAACGATCTCGCGGCCGCGTCTCGCGGCGACTGCAACGACGACGTAGCGTCGCTCGAGTGAATCGACGAGCAGCACGTGCTCTATCGCCGCGGTCTGCGCCGCGACATCCGCCGCGCCGAGCGCGGCCAGCGTCGCGCGCGAGGCGAGCTCCGCTCGCGACCGCTCGGAGGAGGCGCCCGTCACCTCTCCGCTCAGCACGAGCGCGCCCTTTCTGAGCGACACGCGACAGGTGATTCCCGAGGTGCGCGATCGGCGCACCTCGAGATCCTCGAAGTACACGCTGCGGCCGAGGCGCGGCGAATCACCACTGTCCGCCGTGAGGATGTCACCCGAGCGACGCTGCTCGAACGGCGCGCCCGGCGCCGATGAGCGAGCGGGGGCCGACCCCGTGCGCGCGTTCACGTGCGCGACGAAAATCTGCTCCGGTGCGACCTTGAGATCGAAGGTCGAGCGAAGCGTCTCGTCCACGGTGTTGATGAGCGCACTCGTGTCGACACCCGCAGCGACCATCAGGTGAATGCCCACGATCTCACCGTTGGGACGAACCTCTACCCGTGCGAGCGTCACCCCTGGCAGTGACTGGAGATGCTCCTCGAGCGATGTCAGCAAGGCGCGCGGAATTCCCGCACCGCCAGACACGCGACGTGTCGAGCGAGGCGCCGAGGGATCCTCACCTTCCGGGTTGCTGAGCTCGCTGAATTTAGCCAAAGAATGAGCCGGCGCTCGTCGCTGGACGCGTGCCGACGGACGTGGGTGAGTCCTGCGGAAAAATCAGACCCGCAATGTATGGTGAGTTGTGTCACAGAGTCTATCACGCGCCGGACGGACATCATCACGCCCCATGGAGGCGATCAGGGAGGCCCAACCTAATCCATAGAGCTTTGTGCCACAATGTGTTACGCTTTGAGCTCGACCTCTCCCGCACCCCTACGCCGCCGTCTCGGTGCGTCACATTCCGAAGGCCAACTTCAGGGCGTTACAGCGGAATCCGGAGGCGAGAGCAAACTGTCCAGGTCGGCGCGGAGCTCCACACGCACCGCAATCGGATACTGCATCGAGCCGTTGAACGCCCGCACGGCACCCGTGATCGAGTCGCGATCCCACTGCGCCAGCGAGATCCGATCCGAGCTCGCACGGAATGCCCGGAGGTCGCCCACCGAAAGGCCCCGCGTCTTGATGGGGTGCTCGAGACTGTCGGCCTTCCATGGGTGCGTGTGCCAGCTCCCCACGGAGTTGTCGCTGTCGTCGCACTCGCCGGTCACCGCTGCGGCGAACGCCCGCTCGCCTCGCGGCGCCTCCCACGACGTGATCCACAGCGTGTCCGTGGAGATCCTGCCGTGCAGGCATCGCATCGTCTCGCGCCAGATCGGCGAGCCCCGGCCATAGTTCATCGGGTTGACGTCGGGATGATACTTCTTCCACCCCGATGTCGCGTGCAGAAAAACGAG
>DASXQD010000293.1:0-3007 GCA_036493195.1 Gemmatimonadaceae bacterium
TCACTCTGCGGAACCTCTCCGCGCGCATCCGTCGCAATGTCGGCGACGACACCCTCGAGCGTGCGATAGAATCGGCGCGTGAGTGCCTCGCGCCCGAGCACTTCGACCCACGATGCATGGGTGAGCACATCCGCGGCGTCACTCGTCGCGGCGAGCGATGACAAGGTGAGCGCGTCGCTCGCGAGCACGTGCGCGCGATCGACCACGAGCGCCGATACGCGCGGGGCTCGCGACAGTCCATCGCACCAGGCGACCATCGCGAGCTCGGAGCTCTCGCGCCGGGCAGCGATCAGGAGCCACAGCAGATGAGGCGCGCGCGCGGCCAGACGAGCCGTGATCGCGGCGACACTTTCACGGAGCGGCAGTCGGGCGGGGCATTCGACCAGCAGCGCACGCAGCGTTCCTGCGCCGGAGATGACGCGCAGCTCACACGCTGCGTCGCGAAGCCCGAGGGCGCCGCACGTGTCCGCGTCCAGCGGGAGAGGAGTGGCGTCGAATCCCGCGGCGGCGGCAATCGCGGCAAGCGATGCGACGTCTCGGGCGGCGGCAAGGAGTTGGGCGGCGGATCGGAGTGCGAGCACGCGGCACCCTAGCCGCGAGATGAGACTGCGCCGTCATCGCGCCGCCGCGCGCAGCGCTAAATCGACTCGCGCGCCCACGCGATCACCCCGCCTGGTATTTCCTCCCTTTCCATTCCACCCCTCGCCCGCGCACCGTCGCGCGCGCGATGATGAAGAGCACGATCACCGCCCCGAGCGGAAGCGTGAGCGCATAGAAAGGCGATCGCCGAAACGCGCGCACATAGATGATTGCCCACCACGCGAGCAGCACCGCGCTGCATACCGTGGCCCACTTCAAGGCGCCGATCCAGACGGGTACGAACAGCGACGCGATCAGCGTTACGAAGGGCGCCAGATGCATGAGGGGCACGACCAGCAGCAGCACGGGAAGCAGCAATCGCGGAACGATGCCGGGTGGCAGCGTGTCCGCGCCCGCGGTCACCATGTTCTTCGTCCACCCGTTCACGATCTCGGACAGCGACGTGTACATGCGCGTCGAGAGATCGTGCTCGCCCATCACGAGCTCGCCGCGCATGCCGCGCGTGTGCACCAGCTGTGCAAGCGCCAGGTCCTCGGCCGCCTTTCCGCGAACGGACGCGTGTCCGCCGATCGCGTCATGGCACGCGCGCGTGAAGCAGAGATATTGGCCATTCGCGATCTTGTCGCGTGAGCGGCGAGCCCGATTCACCGCGCCCGCGCCGCCGTAGCGCATGGCGATCATGTAGAACACCTGCGGCATCACCACGCGCTCCCAGAATGAGCCGAGCTCCTGAAAGCCTCCCACCGTGAGAAAGTCGAGCGCGCGCGTGCGCATCGCGTGCATGGAGCGTGGAATCAGCGTGGGCGCGTGCGCGGTGTCGGCATCGGTGAAGACCAGCGTCGAGCCGCGCGCGGCATCTGCGCCCTGCGCGCACGCCCACTGCTTGCCGAACCAGCCGTCCGGCACGGGCGCACCCTCGATCACGTGCACGCGCGCGTCGGTCGCGGCCAGTGCGCGCACGAGCGCGCCCGTCGCATCCTCCGAGCGATCGTCGACCACGATCACCTCGAGCACCGGCCATCGCGAGCGCAGTATCGAGCACACGCAGCGCTCGATATTGAGCGCCTCGTTGCGCGCGGGCACGATCACCGACACGAGCGGTGGCGCGGGCGGAATCTCGTCGGACTCGTTGCTCAAGGAGGGAGAGCCGCGCGCGCGCCAAACCGCGAGGAGAGGGCCGAGCAGCCACGGGAGGCAGGCGAGAACCCAGGTGCGAGTCACGCGCGGAAGCTAGCGCGCGAACGATTCGCAACAAAAACGGGCGCTCGGCGAGCGCCCGTTCCCGGCAGCGATGCGCCGCTGGTCAGCGCTTTTTCGAGCCGCCCGACCCCGAGCTGCTTCCGCCGCTCTCGTCCAGCCCCTCATCGCCTGCGGTGAGGTCCTCTTCATCTTCGTCCGTGCTTCCCGCGTTGTAGCCGGTGCTTCCGCTGCCTCGGCTCCCACCCGCGCTGCTCTTGCCGCTACTGCCGCCCATGCTTCCACTTCTGCTGGTGCCGCTGCTTCCGATCCCCGAGCCACTCCCTGAGCCACTCCCTGAGCCACTCCCCGATCCACTCCCACCCATCTTGTCCTTTTCGCTTCCGCCCGTGCCCGAACCTCCCATTCCACTTCCACTGCGCCCGCTGCTACTCATTCCTTCCTTGTCCGTCGGAGACGACTTGAAATTCCCGTCGCCTCCGTCGTTCTGGTTCGAGCCTTGATTTCGATTCTGGTCCGCCACGTGAGTATCCTCCATGCATGAAGCGTCCATCGAATCTCTGGCGTTCAGATTCCGGGCACGTCGCCCGCTCGCGAGGATCGGCATGGGGTATGCCACTCGAGCAGCTGCGCGAGTGATCGGTCACGCTCACACCACCGATGATGCGGCGGGCGCGCATCGCCTGCACGCGTGAGCGCGCCCGTCACCGCTCCACCTGCCCTCGCCGTCGGTGCGCGCGTGGCGCTGCTCTCGCCCGCGGGACCACTCGCCGGCGAGGTCGATCTCGAGCGCGCGGAGCACAACGCGCGCACCCTTGGTTGGGAGCCGCACGCGTGTCCGCACGCGCTCGCGCGCGAGGGCTATCTCGCCGGCGACGACGCGTCGCGACTGGCTGATCTCAATACTGCGATACGCGATCCGCGCGTCGATGCCATCTGGAGCCTGCGCGGCGGTTATGGCGCGATGCGCGTGCTCGACGCGATCGACTACGACGCGCTGCGCCGCGCACCGAAGGCGATCATCGGGTATTCGGACATCACCGCGATCCACCTCGCGGTGCGCGCTCGGTCGAGCCTCGTGAGCTTTCACGGACCCACCGCGCGCGCAGTGCTCACGCCCTTCTCTCGCCAATCCCTGCTCTGCGCCACGAGCCACGCGTGCGATCCATTCGCGGCAGGCACTCCCCTAACCTGGTTGCAGGAAGGCAGC
>DASXQD010000294.1:0-2634 GCA_036493195.1 Gemmatimonadaceae bacterium
CCCCTCCTCGTTGCCGCATCGAACTGGGCCGCTACCGCCGCACTCGTCGCCTCCCTTGTGAGCGACGCCATTCTCATCGACGTCGGCACCACGACCACGGACATCATTCCGATCACGTCGAGGCGCGTCGCCTCGATCGGACGCACGGATCCCGATCGCCTGCTCTCCGGCGAGCTCCTCTACCTCGGCGCTGTTCGCACACCGGTCGAGGCCATCGTGCACCACGTGCCGTTTCGAGATGGGCTCGCCGGCGTGTCGGCCGAGTCTTTCGCGCTGGCGGGCGACATCCACGTGTGGCGCGGCGATCTCTCGCCCGATGGCTACACCGCGCCGACGCCGGACTCCCGTCCCGCAACGCGCGATTTTGCGGGCGAGCGCATCGCCCGCGTCGTCTGCGCCGACCGCGAGCTCCTCGATGATTCCGACATCGATCGCATCGCAGCCTTCGTCGCGGACGCGATCATCGCGCGCATCGCCGCCTCGATCACGCGCGTGCACGACCGTCACCCGAACCTCGCAACCGCCGTCATCGCGGGGCATGGGGCGTTTCTCGCGCGCGCCGCCGCGCGAAGCGCCGGACTCCGCATCGCGAGTCAGGACCTGCTATCCGCCGGTGCCCCGCGCGCCATGGGCGCCGAGACCGCATTCGCGGTCGCGCGCCTGCTCGAACACTGGCTCCGCGCCCAGCCGTGACCGACGCCGTCGTGAAGGTGGGAGGCTCGCTGCTCGACGATAACGACGCTCTGTCGCGTACGCTCTCCGCCCTCGAGATCATCGCGCCCGCGCACGCGCTGGTCATCGTCCCCGGTGGCGGTCCGTTCGCCGATGCCGTCCGCGCCGTTGACCGGCGGCACAACCTCTCCAGCGACGATGCGCACTGGATGGCAATCCTTGGTATGGAACAGTTCGCGATCGCCCTCGCGTCGAGAATCCGCAATGCGGAGCTCGTTCACGGGAGCGCTGACATCTCGCGCGCCCAGACACGCGCCAGGATTCCAGTGCTCGCGCCCTATCGCTGGCTTCGCGAATCCGACCCGCTGCCACATTCGTGGGACGTCACCAGCGACAGCATAGCGGCGTGGATCGCATCCGAGATCGGCGCGCCGCAGCTCATTCTCATCAAGCCCGATGCGCATGATGCCCTCACCGCCGTCGATCGCTACTTCGATCGTGCGCGTGCGCCCTCGTTGAAGTACTCGATTCTCACCCCGGCAATGCTCACCGGAGACTGGTTTCCCGGATGAGATCTCGCGCGATCGCGGTCGAGTCACCGTGATGCGCCCGTAGAAGATCCCGCGCGGCTACGAGCTTGCGCACCCGGCTCTCACGGACTCGCCCCTCTCGTCCGTGATCACACGCCGCACCACGCACGCCGGCGATGTCCGCACCGGCCTCATACGCGAACACCAGATCATCCACCGTGATGCGGCCAGCCAGCGCCACGAGCAGCGAGCGTGCACGCGCCTCGCGCACGAGCGAGCCCAGCGCCCCGCGCCCGAGGCACCGAAACAGACCGGCACCATCCTTCCGCACCGTGTCGACCAGCACGCCTAACGCTCCTTCCGCCGCTGCCGCCGCGAGCACCGTCGATGGAGCCGCGCCCCCCACTTCGTCCCAGTCGGCATACGCCACCGCGATCACTGCACAGGGCGAGGAGGCATGCAGCGCTCCCTCCGCCACCCGGGCCAGTCGCTCGCGCACCACCTCCATCTCGCGCACGTCGGCGAATCCAACCTTCACGAACATCGCGCCGGCTTCGGCCGCCGCCTGGGCCTTCTCCGCCAGGAGCGCTGTATCACCAGCGTCGCCGAGCGCCGCACTCACCGGACGCGTTGCCTCCACCGTCTCGATGATCTCACGCAGCACGCCAGTCTCTACCGCACCGAGCGCGCCGAGCGACGGCTCCTTCGCGTCGATGATTTCCGCTCCACCAGCCAATGCAGCCCGCGTCTCTTCCGCACTTCGAACGCTCACCAGCAGACGCATGCACTCCCCCTTGTTCCGTCCATGCATCCCGCGCTTATTAGTGCACGGCCGCCGGTAAGCTAGCATCATTTTCGGGAGCGCCACCAGTTGCCCGACGCAGTGTCTCCTCTCGCCGGCAAAGTCGCGCTCGTGACCGGTGCATCCACCGGAATCGGACGCGCGATTGCTCTCGCCCTCGCCCACGCCGGCGCCGACGTCGCCATCACCTACCGCACCGGTCTGCGCGATGCCAGCGACGTCTCCAAGGAAATCGAACGTGCCGGTCGGCAGGCTGCCGTCTTTCAGCTCGAGCTTGCTCAGCCCGCGTCGATCTCTACACTCGCACGCGATCTGACGGATCAGTTCGACCACGTCGATGTCTGGATCAACAGCGCCGGTGCAGACATCCTCACCGGCGACGAAGCGAAGCTGTCGCGCCTCGAGAAGCTCGATCAGCTGCTCAACGTGGATTTGCGCGGTACCATCCTGGCGTCGTGGGAAGCCGCGCGAATTATGCAGGAACAGCCGAATGGCGGCGTGATCATCAACATGAGCTGGGACCACGTGATGTTCGGCATGGAGGGGACCAACCCGCAGATGTTTTCCGCGGTGAAGGGCGGTATTCTCAGCTTCAGCAGGTCGCTCGCACGCTCGGTGGCCCCGAAGGTG
>DASXQD010000295.1:0-14919 GCA_036493195.1 Gemmatimonadaceae bacterium
CCCCCGCGGGAAACGACGAGAGCGCCTCCATTACGTCGCTGGACGTGTCGACGCTCGGCGCGTCACGATCGAGCCGAATCGCTCCGGGCGCGATCGAGGGCTCCACGAGCAAGATGCCGCGGGCAACGCTCAGATCGCCCAGCACATCGCGAAACCGAGCGCCCAGCATGAGCGATGCCGAAACCGGACGATGCTGCGCACGGGCCGCGCGCGCGATGATGGCGAGCAGTGCACCGACGTCGCGGTTGGCAGCCACGTCCCCTTGTGACACGAGGGGTGTGCGCCGCGCCAGCTCCGCGCGGTACCAACGGGCGGCGAGCAGCGGTGCCACCACTACCGTGACATCGGGACGCAGTCCCTCCACCGCCTGCCCGTACCACGCCGGAAACGTGTCGTTGTCGCCGCCGGTGACGAGCACCGCGTTCGGTGGAGCGGAGCGCAGCAGGTCGTGAGCGAGTGCCGGCGCGATGGCGCGCTCGGGAAAGGCCCGCCGGTTCGCAGCCGGCGCGTTGAGCACGAGCGGCAGCGCGGCTGCGAGCACGCCCACCGGTATCCAGTGCGCACCGATGCGTTCCGCCAGCGCCACCGCGCCGATCCCTGCCCACGCACCCCAGACCCAGAATCCGAGCACGAAGAAATAGTCGCGGTCGCGCACCTCGTGCGGCGCGCTCGCCGGCAGCACGCCCCACCCAAACGATGCGCCAGCCTTGAAGTTCAGATAGACGATGAGCCCCGCGGTGGCGGACACGAACAGCACGAGCAGCGCACGCCAGCTTCGGGCGTGCAGCGCACTGTGCCGCGCGCTGCCGACCACGCCGAGCAGTGCGAAGACGACCGTAATGGGCGTGCGCCACCACGAAGGCGCTACGCCGTTCGAAAGTCCGAGCGCGACCTGCCAGTCGGCGTACTCGAACCAGTTCGCCACCTGTGCCCAGGGTGGCGCCTGTCGCGGCCACATGCCCGAAGCCTCGAACTGTCGTCGCCCGATGACGTCCCACAGTGCGCGGAGATTCGTGGGCGCACCCTCGTTGAGCCAGGGATCGAATCGCGCGCGCACCACCAAGATCGAAAGGGCGGAAATGGCGAGCAGCGCACAGCCGAGCGTCGCAAGCGTTTCGAGGTTCGAACCGCTCGTGCTCGAGCGACGCGAATGCACTGCGTTTCCAGGCCAGCGCCGGGCCGCGAGCACCACCAACGCGAACGCGCACGCACCACTCGCCGCCACGGGCACGCTCGCGAGCCCGATCCCTGCAGTGATGAGCAGCACCGCCGCGAGCCGGGCGCCAGCGAGCCAGTCCCTCTCTCCATCCTCCCGCTCCATCACGAGCACCACGGCCGCCGGCGCAGCCACGAGCGCGCTCAGATGCAGCGGCACCGCCAGCGCCAACGCGTACGCCGTCGCGATGCGCCATCGCGCATCGCCCGTGCGACCCGCACGCTCCGCCGCGAGCAACATCAGCATCACGAGCAGCAGCACGCTCGCGTACACCTCGGTTTCCGTGGCGCTCGACCACACCGTGAACATCCCGCCCGCGCACAGCGCGCCTGCCACCGCCATCGCTCTCGAGCCCGTGACGCGCGCGAGCAGTATCGCCAGCGCGCCCCCCGCCGCTGCGGTGCATGCGGCCGAAAAGAGATTCGTCGCTAATGCCGTGTTGGCGAAGGGGAGCGCGAGCGACCACGCGCGCGCCATCGTCACGTACAGCGGTGTTCCGGGCTGGTGGGGGATGCCGAACGTGCGCACCGCGGCTATGAACTCCCCCGCGTCCCACAGCGTCAGCCCGGGTGCGAGCGTCGCCACATACGCGGCGAGCAGAATCGCCGCCGCTCCGAGCGATGCCTTCGTCGTGGAGCTCAGCCGGGAACTTGGAGCAGTGGATGCTCGGCCGTCGCGCGCGGCTTGCCTCCCGCGATGATGTCGCGCAGCTGCACCGCCGTGATGCCGCGCACGAGACGTCCATCCTCCGCCACGGAGATCTGCGCCGTCTCCTCGCTCACCACGATGACGAGCGCATCGCTCTCTTCCGAGAGCCCGAGTGCCGCACGATGACGCGTGCCGAGCGTGCGATCGAGATTCTGCGACTGCGAGAGCGGAAGAATGCATCCGGCGCCCACGATCGTGTCGCCGCGAATGATCACCGCGCCGTCGTGGAGCGGCGAGTAGGGCGTGAAGATCGTCGCGAGGAGATCCGCGCTCACCTTCGCCTGCATCGCCTTGCCGCTCGCCACGTAATCACCGAGCGCGATCTCGCGCTCGAGCGCGATGATGCAGCCGATCCCCGAACGGCTCAGGCGCTCCACCGCATCCGCGACTTCCTCGGCCACCTCGCTCACTTCCATCCGCCGGAAAAAGCGCGTGACTCGCGACTGTCCGAGGTGCGCGAGAGCGGCCCGCAGCTCGGGTTGAAAGATCACGAGCGCCGCGAAGGCGCCGTACGTGAACACGATGCCGAGGAGGTAGGTGATCATGGTGAACTTGAATACCCACGCGAGCGCGTAGGTGAGCACCAGCACCACGATCCCGATGAGCATCTGCACCGCGCGCGTGCCGTGCAGCAGCAGCAAGAGCCGGTACACGCCGTACGCGACGACGATGATCTCGATCGCATCGCGCCAGCCGAAGGTGAGAAAGCGAAGCTGTTCGAACATGGTTATCCGGTTCCCCCACCCAGAATGCTCCACGCCATGTCGAGCGCGCGACGCGCGTGGTCGACATCGTGCACCCGAAAGATGCGCGCTCCGCCGGCTAATGCGAGCACGTTGGCGGCGTTCGTCCCATCCACACGGTCCTCGAGCGACTTCGCGCCGCTTTTCTCCCCGATGAAGCGCTTGCGCGATACGCCCACCGCCACCGGCAGGCCGAGCTCCGCAAAGCGCGGAAGCTCGCGCAGTACCGCCAGCGAGTGCTCGCTTCGCTTCGCAAAGCCTACGCCCGGATCGATCGCGATGCGCTCGCGCGCGACACCCGCCTCTCGCGCCCACTCCACGCGCGCGCCGAGCTCCCTGATGATCTCACCCACGACGTCATCGCCGTAGCCCGCCTCGGCATACGTGGCCATCGTTTCGACCGTTCCTCGCGAGTGCATCAGGATCACTCCCGCATTCGCTGCAGCGCACACGTCGGCCATGACAGGATCGAGGCGAAAGCCCGAGACATCGTTGATCACCTCGGCGCCATGCGCCAGCGCCTCGTGCGCGACGGCGCTTTTCACCGTATCCACGGAGAGCGGAACGTCCGGATGACTCTCGCGC
This sequence comes from Gemmatimonadaceae bacterium, assembly GCA_036493195.1. Taxonomy (GTDB): domain Bacteria; phylum Gemmatimonadota; class Gemmatimonadetes; order Gemmatimonadales; family Gemmatimonadaceae; genus FEN-1250. The sequence continues at coordinate 3,253 of DASXQD010000295.1, forward strand.
AGCGCATCGAGCACGGGGATCACGCGCTGCAGCTCCTCATCCGTGCCCACGGGCGTGGCGCCCTGTGGTCGCGTCGACTCTCCGCCCACGTCGAGGATGTCCGCCCCCTGCGAGATGAGCATTCGACCGTGCGCTGTCGCAGCGGCGGCAGAAAAAAACTTACCCCCGTCGCTGAAGCTGTCGGGGGTAACGTTGATGATCCCCATGATCAGGGGCCGGTTCAGTTGCAGCGCGCGAGTCGCGAGCAGCCATTCCGCCGCGCTCACGCGTGCGTGCGGCGAACGGCGGAGGTCACGCCGGGGCGACCTCCGGTCCACCAAGCAGCCCCGGACGCGCGGGCTTCGGCTGCACCACCACACCCGGCGTGACCGGCGCCGGCGCCGGCGTCGATCCGGTCTTGCGCGGCGGCAGCGCCTGTCCGCGCACGAGCATCTCGGCATCCTCCGCCGTGAGCGTCTCGCGCTCGAGCAACGCCTCCGCCATGCGCTCGAGCAGGTCGCGGTTGTCGATCAGCGTCTGCTTCGCGCGGCCATACGACTCGTTCAGCAGGCGCGTCACCTCCGCATCCACCAGCTGCGCCGTGCGCTCCGACACCTCGCGGTGACGGGAGAGCTCGCGTCCGAGGAAAACTTCCTGCTCGTTGTCGCCCACGAGCACGGGACCGATCGCGTCGGACAATCCCCACTGGGAGACGTAGCGGCGCGCGAGCGACGTCGCCTTCTGAATGTCGTTCGAGGCGCCGGTCGTCACCTTGTCGTGGCCGAACACGAGCTCCTCGGCGACGCGTCCGCCGTACGTCATCACGAGCATCGCCTCGAGCTGCTGGCGCGTGATCGAGTAGCGATCCTCCACCGGCAGCGTGAAGGCGAGCCCGAGCGCGCGGCCGCGCGGCACGATCGTCACCTTGTGAAGCGGATCGCAGCCCGGTGTCTTGATCGCGCACACCGCGTGTCCCGCCTCGTGATACGCCGTATTCCGCTTCTCGGCGTCCTTCATCACCATCGACTTGCGCTCGGCGCCGAGCATCACCTTGTCCTTCGCCTCTTCGAGATCGGCGAGATAGACCTTGTCCGCGCTGCGGCGAGCAGCGAGCAGCGCCGCCTCGTTGACGAGATTCGCGAGGTCGGCCCCGGACATTCCGGGCGTTCCGCGCGCGATCACCGTCACCTCCACATCATCGGCCACCGGCACCTTGCGCAGGTGCACGCGCAGGATCTCCTCGCGACCACGAAGATCGGGGAGATCGACCACGACCTGGCGATCGAAGCGGCCCGGGCGCAGCAGCGCTGGATCGAGCACGTCGGGGCGATTGGTCGCCGCAATGAGGATCACGCCTTCGTTGGATTCGAAACCATCCATCTCGACGAGCAGCTGGTTGAGCGTCTGCTCGCGCTCATCGTGCCCGCCACCGAGTCCCGCGCCACGATGACGGCCGACGGCGTCGATCTCATCGATGAAGATGATGCACGGCGCGTGCGCCTTCCCCTGCTCGAACAGGTCGCGTACGCGGCTCGCGCCAACGCCCACGAACATCTCGACGAAGTCCGAGCCGGACATCGAGAAGAACGGACGCCCGGCCTCGCCCGCGACCGCGCGCGCGAGGAGCGTCTTGCCCGTCCCCGGAGGTCCGACGAGCAGCACACCCTTGGGCAGTCGTCCGCCCAGACGCGTGTACTTCTGCGGATCGCGCAGGAACTCGATGATCTCCTCGAGCTCTTCCTTCGCCTCGTCGGCGCCCGCGACGTCCGCAAAGGTCACCTTGGGCGTGTCGCCCGTCAGCAGCTTTGCCTTGCTCTTGCCGAAGCTGAACGCCTTCGCGCCGCCCGCCTGCATCTGCCGGAAGATGAAGAAGAAGAGTCCTACGACGAACAGGAACGGCACGTAGTAGAGGAGCTGGCCGAGCACGGAGACCTTCGCATCGGTGGCGCTGATCTCCACTCCCTTCGCCCGCAGACGCTCGACTTCCTTTGGATCGTTGGCAACGGGCAGGCGCACCGAAAAATGCTGGACATCCTTTCCAGACGCGACGTTGGGCACTTTGTGCTTGAAATCGCCAGTGATGACCTTGCCATCCTGGATCGAGATCTTCTGGATGTTGTCCTGATCGAGCTGCTGACTGTAGGTGGAGTAGTCGATCTCGGTCGTCTGGTCGCGTGCGCCATTGACCTGCATGAAGACGATCGGGATCAGGATCACGATGATCCAGAGCGAGAGCGTCTTCGAGATCTTGCCCCAGCTAAAGTCGCGCTTCGGAGGAGGTGTGCGGTCAGCCATTACTGCAAGCTCGCGATATAAGGGAGATGGCGGAAATTCTCCGCATGATCCAATCCGTATCCAACCAGAAATTCGTGCGGCGCATCAAAGCCCACGTACCGAACAGGATAACGCAGGTGCTCGGCAATGTGCTTGTGCAGGAGTGCACAGATCGCCAGTGATCGCGGACGCCGGACCGAGAGCAGGTCCATGAGCCGGCTGAGGGTTCGTCCCGAGTCGACGATGTCCTCGACCAGGAGGATGTGGCGCCCCTCGAGCACCGTCTCCGGATCGTAGACCATGTGTACGTCGCCGCTGGATGTCGTATCCGAGCCGTAACTGGAGGCGACGAGGAAATCTACCTGGATGGGGCGGGTAATGTGTCGTACCAGGTCACCCAGAAATATAAAACTCCCCTTCAGCAGACCCAAGACGAGCAGGTCGCCATCGGGATAGTCCGCAGAGATCTCTTCGCCGAGCTCGCTCACGCGCGCGGCGATCCTTTCGGCCTCGTACGCGATGCGCTTGACCGCGCGTCCGTCGAGTCGTGGATCAGCGATCGATGCGCTCACAGTGATACGTCACCACCGGCCGACCGGACCGGGCGGACGCCGCGGAGCTGCGGCGGACTCCAGGAACCCACACGATTTCATCGTCGGCAAGAACGACGGGCCACGCACCGCGACTCGCGGCATCGACTCCCGCATCGCGGAACAGACCCTTGACGCGCCGCGCGTATCCGCCGGCGGGCACCATCCGATCGCCGGGCCTCCACGCCCGCACCGTGAGTGCCTTCCCCGCCGGCAGCTGGGCGCTCCATAGCGAGACGACGTTTTCATCCCGCGCATCGAAACGAAAGCTGCCCACTCGCACTCCTGCAGAAAGCCCCAATGCGCCGCTCGGCGCTACAGGGTCGACCTTTCGCACGATCAGCGCGCCCCGATGTGACACCGCTTCGAACCCGCCGGACAGCTGCATTCGCGCTCCACGCCTCTCTTCTGTGGTAAACGCGATCAGCCTCTCGGTTCCCCTTCGGTCGAGGGTCGCTCCCGCACGCGCGGCGATCGCCGGCCACAACAGCGCAAGCTCTTGGGCATCATAGCGTAGCAGCATCTCGCGAACAACCAGAAGTGCCCCGTTCCGCAGCTCGAGATCGAGCTCCCGATCCACGAAGCGCTCGACCTCCGCGCGGAGCCCCGAGGCGCGTGTTCCGATCGATAGCAGCTCTTCCGGAAGCGATGGCCTCGCGCGTGTGAGCGCCGGAAGCAGATCGCGCCGCACGCGATTGCGAAGGTGATCCGCTCGGGCGTTCGACGGATCATCCACCCACTCGAGCTGCACGCGAGCAGCGTACGCCGCAACGTCTGCGCGTGAGCGAGCAAGCAGCGGACGCACAATCGCGTGCCGCGACGCGTCGCTCCCGGCCTCGAGCGACGCGAGTCCGCGCGCGCCCGCGCCACGCATCGCGCGCATGAGCACCGTCTCGATCTGATCGTCGCGGGTGTGCGCGGTGGCCACCTGTGCGCCGAGCTCGCGGGCGATGCGCCGGAGGAAGCTCCAGCGCTGCGCCCGCCACTCCGCCTCGCTGCGGCCCGGGCTCGCCGCACGCGCGGTGATCACCTCGAACCCGAGCTCACCCGCCACGCGCGTCACGAGCGTCACGGCGTGCGCGGAGTGGGCGCCCGTCGCGTGATCGAACGTCGTGACGGCGGCGACGCTCTCGCGCGCGCCCGTGGCGGCCGCATGCATGAGCGACATCGAGTCACGTCCGCCCGAGACCGCGAGCACCACCCGGCGCGACCGCAACTTCTGCGCAACGAGACTCTGCAGCGAATCGGCCATCCCGGAGTCTAACTCCACTGGCTCGCGGCGCGCACGCATCGTAGATTCTGCTGCGAACGTACACTCAACGAGGAATTCGGTGGAAACACACGGCCCCCTGGGCATCATCTGGGTAAGCGTCGGACTCGTTTGCTTCTACATCGCGCTCATCTGGATCAACTCCCTGCTCGGCCTGATGATCACGCCGCTGTTCACACTGCTGGGCAACTCCGTGTGGAACATGATCCGCAAGAAACGGGTGCCGCCCACAACTTGACACTTTTCAGGTCGAATTGTCGTATTAATGAGCGGGACGAGGCTTCGGTTTCGTCCCGCTCGTCCATCGTGGAGTCGGTGCGTTTTCGTCACGGTGCACACCGTCAAGGAGACACATGACCGGTATCGTCCTGCTCGTCGTCATTCTCGCCGTCGGAGTGTTCTGGTTCGTCGGCGTCTACAATTCGCTCATCAGTTTGCGGAACCAGGTGTTCAACGCCTGGAAGCAGATCGATGTTCAGCTCAAGCGCCGGCACGATCTCATCCCGAATCTCGTCGAGACCGTGAAGGGCGCGATGAACTTCGAGAAGGGAACGCTCGAGTCGGTGATCGCCGCGCGCAATCAGGCGATCGCCGCGACACAGAGCACCACGCAGCTTCCATCGCCGCAGCAGGTGCAGGCAACGGCGGCCGCCGAGGGACAGCTGTCGACGTCACTGAGCCGGCTCTTTGCGGTGGTCGAGGCGTACCCGGATCTGAAGGCGACGGGCAACGTGGCGCAGCTGCAGGAAGAGCTGACGAGCACGGAAAACAAAATTGCGTTCGCGCGCCAGCTCTACAACGACCAGGCAACCGTGTACAACACGCGGCAGCAGCAGTTTCCCGGAAGCCTCGTTGCCGGCTTCGCGAGAGCCACGCCGGCGCAGCTCTGGGAGATCACCGATGCGTCGGAGCGTGAGGTCGTGAAGGTCGATCTCTCGTTGAACACAGGGAAGTGAGCGACGACGTCAATCTCTTCGCGCAGCAGGAGGCCAATCGCCGGCGCTCACGTTGGCTGGTGATTGGCTTCATCCTGTTTTTTGCGTGGCTGGGATTCGGTGGCGACTACATCGCGTATCTCGCCACCGCGCATGCTCCGCCCGGCTCGTACCACCATGTCTTTCCATGGTTCGGCATCGTGCTGACCACGCTCGGCGCCGCGATGGCGAAGTATTCCTACAGCAGGGGGCCGGCGAACGTTCTGAAGTCCACCGGTGCGCGCGAGATCATCGATCCGCAAACGCCGCAGGAGCAGCAGCTCGTGAACGTGGTGGAGGAGATGTCGATCGCCTCGGGCATCACGAAGCCGCACATCTGGCTGATCGACGATCCCGATCCGAACGCCTTCGCGACAGGACACGACGAGAGCGATTCCAACATCGCGGTCACGCAGGGACTGGTCGCCATCTGCTCGCGCGACGAGCTGCAGGCGGTGATCGGACACGAGATGGGACACATCAAGAATCTCGACGTGCGCCTCATGACGCTGCTCGCGGCGCTCGTGGGCGCGGTCACGCTGATCGCCGACGGCGCGGGCCGCGTGATGTTCAACGGCGGCTTCGGCGGCCGCAGACGGAGCAGCAACGATCGCGACAGCGGTGGCGGGTCCAACCCGCTCGTGATCCTTCTCTTCATCGTGTGGGTGGTGAGCTGGATCCTAGCGCCATTCATCACACGGCTGCTCGCCATGGGCGTGAGTCGCAAGCGCGAGTACCTCGCCGACGCCATGAGTGCGCAGTTCACGCGCAACCCACTCGCGCTCGCGAGTGCGCTCACGAAGATCGAGAACGCGGCCGAGCCGACACGGAGCATCAAGGGTGGCGCGGCGCATCTCTGCATTGCGGATCCGCTCGGGCGTCCGCTCAATGGGAACGAGGGGCGAATGGCGGAGCTCTTCGGCACGCACCCGCCCATGCCGTCGCGCATCGAGCGCCTCAAGCAGATGGGCTACGAGCAATCGCAGCACGCGCTCGAGGGCGCGCCCACGGCTACGCAGGCGAGCGCCTGACAAAGAGCCGCCGCTCCACGTCGGAGCGGCGGCTCTTTGTCGTTCGATTGCGGTCTGCTTACTTGTGCGCCAGGTGGAACTGCTCCGTCTCGGTCGAGCCCGCGAGCGCCGCCGTTGCCGATTGGCCGCTCGTGACCGCCATGAGCACCTGGTCGAAGTAGCCGGTTCCCGCCTCACGCTGGTGCTTCGTGGCCGTGTAGCCGTCCGCTTCGCGCGCGAACTCCTCGTTCTGCAGCTCGACGTACGCGGGCATTCCTTCCGTGCCGTAGCGGTGCGCGAGCTCGAACGAGTAGTAGTTGATCAGGTGCCAGCCGGCCAGCGTGATGAACTGGAACTTGTAGCCCATCGCGGCCAGCTCGCGCTGGAACTTCGCGATCGTCGTCGCATCGAGCTTGCGCGACCAGTTGAACGACGGCGAGCAGTTGTACGCGAGCATCTTGCCGGGAAACTGCGCGTGCACGGACTCGGCGAAGTTCTTCGCCTCGGCGAGGTCGGGCGTTCCCGTTTCGCACCACAGCAGGTCCGCATACGGTGCATACGCGAGCGCGCGCGCGGCCACGGCCTCCATTCCGTTCCGGATGTGGAAGTAGCCCTCGGTGGTGCGCTCGCCCGTCGTGAAGGCGCGATCGGCCTCATCGATGTCGCTCGTGATGAGCGTGGCCGCGAGCGCATCCGTGCGCGCCACGATCACCGTCGGGACATCGAGCACATCCGTAGCGAGGCGCGCCGCATTGAGCGTGCGGACGAATGACGCCGTGGGAATGAGCACCTTGCCGCCCATGTGGCCGCACTTCTTCTCGGCCGCCAGCTGATCTTCGAAGTGCACGCCGCTCGCGCCGGCATCGATCATGGATTTCATGAGCTCGAAGGCGTGGATGGGACCCCCGAAGCCGGCTTCGGCGTCTGCGACGATGGGCACGAGCCAGTCGCGCTCCGTCTTCCCTTCGCTCCACTCGATCTGGTCCGCCCGCATGAGTGCGTTGTTGATTCGTCGCACGAGCGCGGGCACGCTGTTCGAAGGGTAGATGCTCTGATCCGGATACGTCTGCGCGGCGAGATTGCCATCCGCGGCTACCTGCCAGCCACTCATGTAGATCGCCTCGAGTCCCGCCTTCACCATCTGCACGGCCTGCGCGCCCGTGAGCGCTCCGAAGGTGTGCACGTATTCCTTGCTATGCAGCAGCTCCCACAGCTTCGCCGCGCCGCGTCTGGCGAGCGAGAACTCGACCTTCACCGAGCCGCGGAGGCGCACCACATCCTCGGCGGTGTACGTGCGCTCGATTCCGTTCCAGCGCGGGTCCTTCGCCCATCTCGACTCCAGCTGACTCGCCTCGGCGGCGAAACTGACATTGCTCATCGCAAGCTCCCTGTGGATTCACCGGATCGAATCCGGATGGCGTTGACGGTGCTCCGCGGTGGCGCGGCTGTGGCATGCGTGCAGCGAATCGTGCACCAGTGCGTTACTCACTGTGTGCGGGGTGGAAGTCTAAGTCGCCAGGGCGCTGAGTACCCTGTCCGGTCGGATAGGCCCGGGAGCCAGTTGAGGCTCGCCGGGTAGCATTCGATACGGATCATTCCACTCCCGCTTTACATCGGCTTCGTTAACGCAATATTGATTCTCGCCCTCAACCCTCAGGCCAAATTCATGCTTGCCGATACAATTCTTGTCATCGACGATGAGCCGCAAATTCGTCGAGTGGTAAAGAACGCACTCGCGAACGAAGTGTCCTCGGTACTGGAAGCGGGCGATGGCGCAGAGGGGCTCGCGATGGCCAATGCCGAGCGCCCGACGCTGGTGGTGCTGGATCTCGGGCTCCCGGACATGGCGGGCATAGATGTGTGTCGCTCACTGCGCTCCTGGTCCGCGGCTCCGATCGTCGTGCTCTCGGCTCGCCACTCCGATCACGAAAAGGCATCGCTGCTCGACTCGGGTGCCGACGACTACATCACGAAACCCTTCAGCAACCTCGAGTTCGCGGCGCGCATTCGTGCGAATCTCCGACGCGCACAGGCGTCGCAGATCGCGGCCTCGGTGCAGCCGATGCAGATCGGCTCACTGGTCGCGGACTTCACCGCGCGCGTGCTGCGGCGCGGCTCGGAGACGATTCATCTCACGCCGATCGAGTGGGAGCTGCTTCGCACCTTTGCGACCCAGGCCGGACGTACGCTCACGCACCAGCAGATCTTCAATGCCGTTTGGGGTCGCGCATTCGGCGACCCACAGCAGTATCTCCGCGTGCACGTCGCGAATCTGCGTCGCAAGATCGAAACGGATCCCGTGCGACCGCAGCTCATCGTCACGGAGCCCGGCGTCGGATATCGCTTCGAGCTGCCGCGCTGAATGATGCACCTGGCCGAACGCCGATGGGTGTCGGCGCTCGTCTGGACGGCGATGTTCCTGTTCGCCACCTACGTGATGGTGGGCGTGCAGGGAGAGATCACGGAGGCGCACGTTGCGCTCGTGTACCTCCTCGTCATTCTGGGCGGAAGCTCCGGCGGAGGACGCGCGCTGGGCTTCACGCTCGCCGCGCTCGCCTTCGTCTCGATCGATTTCTACTTCCAGCCGCCGTACGGTCGCTTCGAGATCTCGAAACGTCCCGACTGGATGGTGCTGATCGCCTTCATGGCGGCGGCCATGGTGGCCACGCAGCTGCTCGCACGCGCGAACGAGAAGGCGCGTGAGGCGAGCCGGCGTGCCGAGGAGATCGATCGGCTCGCAGCGCTCGGGGCGGAGACGCTGAGCACCGGAAGCGCGTCGCAGGCGCTCACCGCGATCGCCACCGTCGTGCGGGACACGATCGGCACGGACACGTGCGAGATCTGGGTGCGGGATGAGGAGATGACGAAGGCGGAGCTCGCGGCGCGCGCGGGCACGGGGATCGTGGGTGGGCCGCCCGAGGTGCACGCGAGCGGGCAAGGCCCGGATCCACGCACGATCGTCGTACCGCTCGAGGCGCATGCGCGCTCCGTCGGCATGCTCGCCCTCAGGCACCACCAGCCGATCGCCCTGGACGCGGGCGCGCGGAGATTTCTTTCCGCGCTCGCCTACTACGCGGCACTGGGGCTCGAGCGCGTACGGCTCGTGGCGGAGGCGGAGCGCGCGGAGGCGCTGCGCGAAGCGGACCGGCTCAAGGATGCGCTGCTCGCATCGGTGTCGCACGATCTGCGCACGCCGCTCACGACCATCAAGGCGCTCGCGCACGACATCGCGGGTGACGGCGATGATCGCGCGGCAACGATCGAGCAGCAGGCGGACCGGCTCAATCGCATGGTCGCCGATCTGCTCGATCTCTCGCGGCTGAACGCGGGCGAGCTTCCCGTGCGCGCGGAGCTCAATGCGGCGGAGGACCTGGTGGGCGCGGCGATCCAGCAGGTGTCGGCGGCCTTCGCGGGTCGCGAGCTGCGCACGTCGATCGCGTGGTCGGAGCCCGTGCTCGTGGGGCGCTTCGACTTCGTGCACGCGCTGCGCATTCTCGTGAATCTGCTCGAGAACGCGCACAAATATTCGCCGCGTGCGCAACCGGTGGACATCGAGCTCGCGCGCGATGGCAACATGATCGAGATCTCGGTGGCCGATCGTGGCCCGGGCGTGCCTGCGGCGGAGCGGGAGCGCATCTTTGAGCCGTTCTATCGCCCGGAGCGGAGCACGCCGGATGCGGGAAGCGCGGGGCTCGGACTCTCGATCGCGCTGCGCCTGGCGATGGCGCAGGGCGGCACGCTGACGTACGAGGATCGGGCTGGTGGCGGAAGCGTATTCAGGCTCGGGCTTCCGGCCGTTGCCGATGCGGCGATGGACGCGCTCGCGGGGTGACGCTGAGCGAAGTACATTCGATCCCGCACTGGTATCACTTCACATCACGGTTCGAGGTTGTCCCCCGAGGTTCCAGCCATGTGGATGCACCGGTTGGCGACGAGCGGCACAGCGCGCACGTGCTGCGCGCTCGCGATGGGCATTGCCGCAGCGGCGTGCGGTGATGGCAGCACCACCACGAAGCCGCCTCTCGTCGATGAACGAATCATCGCGTTCACATCGGATTCGGACAATGCCCCGCAGAGCGGCGGCGACGGCACTGGCGGCAGCAGCATCTTCGTCATGCACGCCGACGGAACGCACAAATCACGGCTGACATCGCCGCACTTTCTCGACGCGAATCCGTCATGGTCGCCTGACGGGTCTTCCATCACGTTCGAGAGCAGTCGCACACCGGCGGGCATCTGGATCATGAATGCGGATGGAAGCAATCAGCGGCCGCTGCTCACCGACGCCGCCTTCGAGTCGCCAACCGAGCTCCGGTGGTCTCCCGACGGCCACGTCGTTGCCTTCAACGCCTACGTCAACGACATCAGCAACGTCCGGGTCATCGTGATCGCCAATACCGACGGCACACATGCGCATCGATTGACGACGAACGCGACTGGTGAGCAGTGGCCTTCGTGGTCACCTGACGGAAGCCATATTGCCTACATGGCGATCGCCGGTCCGATCGGTTATTCCATTTTTGTCTCGAGCGCGAACGGCAGCGCGCAACAGCAGCTCACGTTTGCGGCCGATGGCTATCCGGCGTGGTCGCCTGATGGTGCACAGATCGCCTTCGTGAATTTCGACGACAGCTTCCACCCGCAGATCTTCGTCGTGAAGGCGGATGGATCGGATCGACGTGCGCTCAGCACCGGCGGCATCAACGCCGATCCGGCGTGGTCACCGGATGGTCAACAGCTCGCGTTCGATCGCAATGCGAACGACTCGGTGTCGAGCAGCCCGCGCGAGATTTTTCGAATGAATGCGGACGGATCGGATGCGCGCGCGATCACGTCGTTTGGATCCGTTCCCGGCGCGTTCGGCAGCGCGTGGGCGCCCGCCTGGAAACCCACGCCCTAGCGCGCGTGCGGCAGCGCTAGTTCTTGTGGCGGTAGATGATTCTGCCGCGGGTGAGATCGTAGGGAGAGACCTCGATGCGCACGCGGTCGCCCGCGAGCACGCGAATGCGGAACCGGCGCATGTTGCCGCCCAGAGTGGTGAGCACGTTGTGCTGCTCGTTCACGGCAACGCGGAAGGTTGCATTGGGCAACACCTCCATCACCGTCCCCTCGAGCTCGATCGCGTCTTGCTTCGACATGGCGGAGGTCGCGACTAGCGCGCTTTGCGCTCTGCCCGCGCGCTACGCTGCCGCGCCGCAACGGCCTTCTTCTGCCGGGCTTCGCTGGGCTTCACGTAAAAGCGCTTCTTGCGAACGTCCTTCAACACGCCTGCGCGAATCACTTTGCGCTGGAACTGCTTGAGCGCCCAATCGAGCCGGTCGTTCTCGCCGATAATCACTTCAACCACGTGAGATCCTCATCGAAGGGAGACTGGAGACAAGCTTGAAGCATAGTGCGCCACGGTGTGTAAGGCAATGACGCGCCAATGGATGCGAAGTTTACAAACAGCCGTTGCGGGCTCCGGAATGGTCAGCCTCTGGATGACTGCCCGCCACCCCGCCCCGAGCCGCCCTGGCCTCGGCCCCCATGACCGCTGCCCGATCGCCGGCTTCCCCCCGACGCTGGGCGAC
>DASXQD010000296.1:0-3167 GCA_036493195.1 Gemmatimonadaceae bacterium
ACGATCGTACGCTGCGCGAAGGATGCGCCAGCGTGCTCGAGCTGGACGGGTACAACGTCACCTTCGTGGGTCGCGGGGATGAGGCGCTCGAGATCGTCCGGCGGCGCAAGTTCGACATCGTGCTGGTCGATCTCTACCTCCAGCCGATCTCCGGCATCGACGTGCTCAAGGCCACGCTCGAGGCGCATCGGGAAACGATCGTCGTGGTCATGACGGGCAATCCCAGCGTTTCGTCGAGCATCGAGGCGCTGCGCGCCGGCGCCTGGGACTATCTCCCCAAGCCATTCTCCGCCACCCATCTGCAGGTCCTCATCGGGCGCGCCTCGCACGCCGTGATGGTCACGCGCGAAACGAAGGCGCTCCGTCAGCAGCTCGTGCAGCAGAACGGGAACAGCGACAAGATCACCCTGCTCGGCGTCGCCCCCGCGTTTCGCAAGGCGGTGGAGCTCGCACGCAAGGTTGCGCCAACAGACGCGTCGGTGATGATCACCGGTGAGAGTGGAACGGGCAAAGAGGTGATCGCGCAGTTCATCCATCATCACAGCAGGCGCGCGAGCCGCAAGCTCGTGCCGATCAACTGCGCCGCACTCCCGGAGCCGCTGCTCGAGAGCGAGATGTTCGGACATCGCAAAGGCGCCTTCACAGGCGCGGATCGCGACAAGCCGGGGCTTCTCGAGACTGCGAACGGCGGCACGTTGTTCCTCGACGAGCTCACGGAGATGTCGCATCCGATTCAGGCGAAGCTTCTCCGTGTGCTGCAGGACGGCGTCGTGCGCCGCGTGGGCAGCGAACAGCAGGACGCGACGGTGGATGTGCGGTTCGTCTCCGCGACCAATCGCGATCCACAGGAAGCGGTGAACGCGGGAATTCTTCGCGAGGATCTCTTCTATCGGCTGCGCGTGGTGCCGATCAAGCTGCCGCCGCTTCGCCAGCGACAGGAGGACATCGCGCTGCTCGCGAATCATTTCCTGACGTACTATTGGGAGCGACACCGCGAGACTGGGGATACACTTCCCAAGCTCACGGAGAACAGCATGGAATTCCTGCGCACGCGGCAATGGCGCGGAAACGTTCGCGAGCTGCAGAACGTGATCGAGCACGTGGCGGTGCTCGCGGAACCGGGGCAGCCGATTCAGCCGCAGGACATTCCTGCGTACGAGGACGGGAACTCGTCGCCGGCACGCGCCACGATGTCCGGTGCGATCATGGATGAGCCGTATCACGCCGCGAAGGACAGGCTGATCGCCGAGTTCGAGCGCGAGTATCTCGCCCGTCTTTCGGCGCGTGCGGGCGGCAACATGTCGCGCGCCGCGCGGCTGGCGAACATCGATCGCACGACACTCTATCGTCTGATGGAAAAGCACAACGTCCGACGCGACGAGCTATCGGGACCCAGCGAGTGATCGCTGCGGCACGTAACCGTTCCGCGAGATGACGTCCTCCCTTTCATCTTCTTCGGCGCAGGCTCCCGAGGGCGACGGCTCGCCTTCCCAAGCGGGTGCGCCGCACGCGCAGCCCGAGCTGGCGGCGCCTCTCGCCGATGCACTCGCGCACGCGTCCGCGCGCACGATGCGCGAGCTCGTGACGGCCGCGCAGTCCGCGCACCACGATGCCGATCTTCGCGACAGCGTGGCCTGGGTGTCGGAGGCCGTGCGTGCCGCCGTGCTCGATCCGGAGGCCGAGCCGCGCACCCATCCGCCCGCGCCCGCACCACTCGCGCTCGACACGCTGCGCACCTGTCTGCTCTCCGCGCTCAATGCCATGGAATCGCGAGTAGACGGCGCGGGAATTCTCCGCCTGCTCAGCGCGGTCGAGCGCGTGCATCAGATCATCGAGCACGATGATGCACACCGCTTCAGCGCGCGGCTGGCGGGCCCGGGGGGGCTCGAGCTGCTCGTGGAGGTCGGGCACGATCTGCGCTCACCCCTCGCCTCGATTCTCTTTCTCGCGGAGACGCTGCGCAAAGGGCAGAGCGGAGAAGTGAACGCCGTGCAGGAGCGACAGCTCGGACTCATCTACAGTGCGGCCTTCGGGCTGAGCACCGTCGCGAGCGACGTCATCGCATTCGCCCGCGGCGGCGACCGGCTGATCGATCCGAAGCCCGAGGCGTTCTCGGTGCTCGCGATCCTGCGCTCGGTGCAGGACATCGTGCTGCCGCTGGCCGAGGAGAAGAAGCTCACGGTGAAGCTGTCACCGCCCGACGTGGATTTTCGCGTGGGACATCCGGGTGCGCTCAATCGCGTGCTGCTCAACCTCACCACGAACGCGCTCAAGTTCACGTCGAGCGGCTTCGTCGAGATCTCGGTCAAGTCGCTCGTGCCCGCACGACTCGAGTTCTCCGTGCGCGACACAGGCCGCGGAATTCCTCCGCAGGTGATGAGCTCTCTGTTCGATCCGTTCCGCCGTCGTGATCCCGGCGACTACGCGTTCTCCAGCGCGGGACTCGGACTCTCGATCTGTCGGAAGCTCGTTGCCGCAATGGGTGGAACGCTCGGCGTCGAGACGAGCGACACCAACGGCACGCGCTTTTTTTTCGAGCTTGAGCTGCCGGTCGTCACGCGACTGTAAGTACACGTCCAACGCGCGAGAACGGTCGGCTTGGATCGCGCGCACGGTGTCCCGTATACTACGTCATGACGATCAAGAGACTGGACCACGTCAGCGTCGTGGTAAGCGACCTTGCAGCCGCCATCGCTTTTTTCACCGCGCTAGGCATGACCGTCGAAGGACAGGCGCCGATCGAGGGCCCGTGGGTGGACCGCGTCAACGGAATCGAAGGTGTCCAGGTCGACATCGTCATGATGCGGACCCCTGATCGACACGGGCGCCTCGAGCTGACGAAGTTTCGCAATCCAAAGCTGGTCGAGATCGAACCGGCGATTGCGCCGCCGAACGCGCTCGGACTCCGGAGCGTCATGTTCGCCGTCGAAAGCGTCGACGACACGGTCGCTCGCCTGCGCGCCCTCGGCGCCGAGCTCATTGGCGAGGTGGTGCAGTACGAGGATACGTACCGACTCTGCTACGTGCGCGGCCCTGCCGGCATCATCGTCGCGCTCGCCGAGGAACTGGTCTAACTGAGGGTGGTGCCCCAGGCGTTCAGCTGTTGGCGTGCGAGGTCGCGAGCATCGCCGAGCGCCCCGTCTCGACGCCGTACGACTCGGCCATCG
>DASXQD010000297.1:0-9991 GCA_036493195.1 Gemmatimonadaceae bacterium
AACTGGGGAAAGACGACACGAACAGACACAAACAGGCACAAACGGTAGAGGCGACAATCCCTTGAAGGCTGATGCCTGACGCCGCGCGTACATCTTCGCGAGAGCTCGGTCAGGAGAAAGGCGACTGATCTTTGGCTGGAAACGGCAGGCGTGTAGAGCGCCGCGCCGCAGTTGTCTCGACGCTAGGTGAGGATCGTGACGTCGATTCCTGCAGCCACCGGCGTGCCGTCAGCGCGGTGTGCGGGGCGCCACTTCGTTTGCATGTAGCGATCGCGGAGCTTGCGGTCGTAGCCTGAGTTTCCCGTTGCGACGTCGACGCGTGCCACGCGGCCCTGCTCATCGATCTCGAAGTGCACCACGAAGGTCTTCCCCTTCAGCCCGCCGGGCACCGGGAGCTCCGGGATGATCATGAGCTCTGCCGTGGGTGGAAAGATCGTTCCCTCCCCTCCACCATTCCCCGGACCGACGCCGGAGCCCCGACCGGGTCCGTTGCCCGTGCCCGTCCCGCCGCCCGTGCCCGGGCCGGCACCCGGGCCATTCGTCGCCCCTGCGCCGTTCCCCGGGCCCGGCGTGGTGCCCGTTGCAGTGCTCGGCGTGCTATCTGGCTTGGGCTCAGGAGCCTCGGCCGTGGGTGGCGGCACGGGCGCGAAAGGGGGCGTCACGACGGGCTTTGGAGGCGGGAGCGGCTTGGGCACTGGAGGCACGACCGCCATGGGCTTGGGAACAGGTGCCGGCGGCGGCGGAGGCGGTGGAGGGGTCACCCGTACGTAGCGCAGATCCTCGTGCACGAATGGGTCGCGCGCCCCGCCTCTACTTCCCCCGCCGCCGCCGCCCGCAGGCCCGGCACCACCCGCCCCGCGCGTCGCATCCTCCGCGTCGTGCACGACGAGGAGCGGCACGATCATGATCGCGATCAGCAGCGCATGGAGCAGTAACGAGATCACGCCTGCCCACCGCGTGTCACGACGAGCCGGAACGCCAATGGGCGGCCGGTACGGAGGGCGTGTGACGGGCGGCTGGCTTGGAGCCTCGTACGGTGTCATCTCGATACTGACCTCGGCTGCTACTCCAAAAATAACGCGACGGACGCACCGAGAGATGCGTCCGTCGCAGAACTACGAGAGCAAGGCCGCCCAGGTTGCGGCGCTCCCGGCCGTGAGACTACTTCGCCGCGTCCTTGGGCGGAATTCCGATGACCTTCACGCCTGCTCCGCGCGCCTGGTCCATGGCGAAGATCACGTCCTGGTACTTCACCTTGGGATCGCCCTTCACGAAGATGATCTTGTCGGGGCGGGGCTCGAAGATCTCCTTGAGCCGCTTCGACAGATTGTCCTTCGTGACCGCCTCGCTGTTGATCTTGAACTGACCGTTCGGCAACGCCTGCAGCACGATCTGATCGGGCTGCACTTGCGTCTGATTCGGCTGCGGCGTCGGATCCGGAAGCTGCAGATCGATCGCCTTCCGCATCATCGGCACGGCCATGATGAAGATGATCAGCAGCACCAGCAGCACGTCGATCATCGGCGTGACGTTGATGTCGTTCGAGAGCCCGGTGTTCCCTCCTGTGGTCATCGCCATGCGACTTCCTCCTACGGTTTCTTTGTAGTGGTGGGAAGGTCGCCGGCGACGGTCGACTCGGTCCCTGGCTGCTGGTCCGAGATGGCGCCGAGCACGCGAACTCCGTTGTGCGCGGCGATGTCGATCGCGTCGAGCACCTTGGAGTAATCGAGATTCTTGTCGGCCTTCAGGTACAGAATCTTGTCCGTGGTCCGAGCATCGTAGATGCGCTTGAGCGCGTCCGCGAGCGTCTCGTTCTTGATCGCTTTCTTGTTCAGGTAGTACTGCCCGAACGCATCGATGCCGAGGACTACATCTTCGTTGTCCTCAGGATGCGACTTCAGATTTATGCCCACAGGCGGCTGCGCCTGGAAGCCCGCGTTGATCAGCGGCGTCACGATCATGAAGATGATCAGGAGTACGAGCATCACGTCGATCATCGGCGTGACGTTCGGGGACGAGGCTACACCTCCGCCGGCCCCCGAGGTTGTCATGGCCATGAGCTACCTCCTCTGAGTGGCCGCAGTTACTGCGAGATGGGGCCCGCGCCGCCCGTCGTGTTGAACTCGCGGGTGAAGCGCGAACGTCCGAACTCGCCAGCCACGCCCTTGATCAGATAGTCGATCATTTCCTTCGACGTGTACGTCATCTCGACGGAGAGGTTGTCGATCTTCGTCGTGAAGTAGTTGAACGCCCACACCGCCGGAATTGCGACGAGCAGACCGAAGGCCGTCGTGATCAGCGCCTCGGCGACACCGGCCGAGATCGCGCCCATTCCGCCAGCACCCGACTGCGCCATACCAGTGAACGCGTTGACGATTCCCATCGTCGTGCCGAGCAGTCCGACGAACGGCGCCGTGGCACCGACCGTCGCGAGCACCGCGAGGCCGCGCTTCAGCTCGGAGAGAATGATCATCATGTTGCGCTCGACCGCGCGCTCTGCCGAGTTGATGTCGGCGACCGTGACGGAGCCATCCTGCAACAGAGGCTTCACTTCACCGAGCGCACCGCCGAGGACGCGAGCGACGTGCGACTTCTTGTAGCTCTCGGCCAGGCGAATCGCTTCGTTGAGGTTGTCCTCTTCGAGGAACTGCGAGAACTCGGGGGCGAACTTGCGCGTCTCGGCCTGCGCCTTCCGCAGCGTCCACCACTTGCCGACCATCACCGTGAGCGAATAGACCGACATGATCGCCAGCGCGAACACGATTCCCTTCGCGAAGCCGCCCATCGATTGAAATAGTGCGATCAACGAAATGCCCATTTGACCTTCTCCGAAAATGTTGAACGAGTGACGGGACCGCGGTTATCAGTGTGCCGGGACGGCGAACTTGAGCGGGAGTTGCACGATCTGCTTCACCTTGTGGCCGCCTGCTTCAGCGGGATAGAACTTCCACTGAGGCAGCGTCGACTTGAGCGAAGATGCGAACAGCTCATTCGACGATGAGAGGACCTTGAAGGTGCTCATGTCCGCCTTGCCCGTGGTATCGACGACGAACTGTGCGAGTACTTCTCCCTCGACACGTGAGCTCTCGAGCATCGACGGGTACTTCGGATTCGGATTGCCCTCGCGTGGAAGCGCGGGCTTTTCGACCTGGAACTCGAAATAGGGCTGGTCGCTGTTCTGCGGCACGCCACCGACGACACCGTTCGCCTTTCCGCCGGCGACACCCTTCCCTGAGAAGTCCTTCTCATCCGTCACCGCCTTGGACAGATCGACATCCGGAATCTTGTCCGGGATGTTGATCGGTGCGGTGAGCACCTGGAAACCCTTGGGTGGTGGCGGAGCCGCGACTACATCCGGCGGCGGCGGCTTCGGCTGATCGGGTGGCGGGGGCGGCGGCTCCGGCGGCTTCGCGAAGACGACATCCTCCTGGCGGTTTTTCTCGACGATCTTTTCGCCCGCATGCGCGGTGACGTACACCGCGAGCGTGATCAGGATCGCGTGGATCGCGATACTGGCGACGGTCCCGCCGAGCGACTTGGTCTTCTGAGGCTTCGACTCGATCAGGTTTGTGAACATGCCCTGGGATCCTGGGACGGAGTGCACCTACAGCTGTGACAGACCTGGAACGCAACCTACGACACGCAGTTATTGAGGGAATGCCGTGGAGATTAAGAATTCATGAAGCCCGAGTTAGCATTTATTCACACATCTTCATACGGCGTGCCGGACTTTTGGACCGGCAGCCGATGATCGACAGCTTCACTTCTTTCCACATGTGCGAGCTCGGCCGTTCGGAGGTGAGTTTTGGAGAGCGCGATGTCAGCGACGCGGCGCGACGAACTTGAGTGGCAGTTGCACGATCTGTTTCACCTTTCGCCCACCTGCCTCCGCCGGGTAGAACCGCCACTTCGGAAGTGCGGTCAGCAGCGACTGCACAAACAGCTCATTGGATGACGCGAGCACTTTGATGCTCTGCATCTCCACACTGCCGAGCGTGTCGATGACGAATTGCACGAGCACGCTCCCTTCCACGCGTGAGCTCTCGAGCAAGGACGGGTATTTGGGAACCGGATTGCCCTCTCGCGCGGCAACAGGCTTATCTACTTCCGATGCGCGCATCGGCTCGCCGGAATCGGACCCCGTTAAGGATCCGGCTCCGCGCTTCTCCGCTCCGAGAGCGCCACTCGTGAAGAGACTTTCTGCGGGGATCCTTCCGATGGACGAATCGATTGGCGGGAGCTTGTCTGGAATGTCGATCGGTGCGCGAGGTACCGGTTCGCGCGGGAGCGCCGGCGTGGGCGAGTGATCCGGATGCGCGGGAGTGTGTGGAGTGTGCGGAGACTCCTCCGGCTGCGGCGGGTAGAACACGGTGACGGTATCGATCGGCACCTTCACGTCGATCACGCCCGCATTCGCCGTTGCGTACACCGCGACCGTGATGAGGCTCGCGTGGAGCGCGATGCTGACGAACGTGCCGCCGAGCGATCTCTGCGAACTGCGCTCGGACTCGATGAGATTGATGGACATGCGCGAAGTCTCCCAGGTGAAAGACACGAGCAGCTGCTACATCCCTGGGTTCGAGTGTAAACCGCGAAGTTATCGCGTCTCTTCCGTGCGCATTAAGCGCTCATGAAGCGATCGTTAGCGTTGGCGTAACGATCAATCGGCGGAAATGCCCTCCGGCTTGCTCGGCGCGAGCGACTCCTCCGCGACGGGGAGCGTGACCGTGAATGTGGTGCCGCGTGCGAGCCGCGAGCGAACGGAGATCGTTCCGCCGTGCGCCTCCGCGATCCATTGACTGATCGCGAGTCCGAGCCCGAAGCCCCCGCGCTCCGCCGAGCGCGAGCGCGCTCGGTCGGCGCGATAGAATCGCTCGAAGATATGTGGAAGGTCGGCTGCCGAGATGCCCATTCCGGTATCACGAACCGAGAAGGCGACCGTGCGATCGTGCGCGACGAGACTGAGCTCCACGCTTCCCGTTGTCGTGTACTTGAGTGCGTTGGTCACGATGTTGAGAAAGAGCTGCCGCAGGCGCGTGCGGTCGGCGAGCACGATGACGTCCGCGATCTGCGGCATTGTCACCGTGAGCCCTGCCGCCTCGCCGAGAATCGTCGCGGTCTCGAATACCTCCTGCGCCAAAGGCGCGAGCGGCACGCGCTCGCGGTGCAGGTCGAAGCGCCCCTCGTCCGCGCGCGCGAGCGTGAGCAGGCTGTCGACGAGATCGGCCATGCGCGTCGTTTCGTGCAGCGCCTCCTCGAGCGCGATCAGCTTCTCCGGTGCCGGTGCGCGCTCGCTCATCGCGCGCTCGACATCGGCGCGCATCACCGCGAGCGGCGTCTTGAGCTCGTGGCTCGCATCGGCGGTGAAGCGCCGCAATGCGGCGAACGAGCTTTCGAGCCGCTCGAGCATCTCGTTCAACGTCACGGCGAGCCGCGCGATCTCTTCGCCGGCCGTAACAGGGAGGCGTCGATGGAGACTTCGTCCATCGGTGATCGCCTGCACCTCGTTGACGAGCCGATCCACCGGCTGAAACGCGCGCCCAGCAATCGCGTACGCGAGCGCGATCGACGCGATCAGCAGGATCGGCGCGAGCGCGGCCATCGTCTGGACCAGATCGCGATCCGCAGGGTTGGGCACGTCGGCTGCCACTGCGACGACCACGCGTGAAACGGCCGAGTGCCGGTCGGCGGGTGCCTGTGCGACCATGAGCAGCTTGCGATCGTCGAGCGAGACGGACTTGGCGACGCCGGTCGTTGGCGCGCTCACCGCCGCAGCCATCAGTGCGGCAAGCTGGTCCGGATCTTCGTTGAGATCTCGAATGGGCGCCGACACATAGAGAATGCGTCCGCTCGCGTCGAGCACGAGCAGATAGTCCGGCATCCCCTCGAGCATGGTGCGCAGCGGCGCATCGAGCTGCGCGCCGACCAGCGAATCGCGATTCGCCGTGACCGGCTGGCCCGCGAGCTCCGACTGGCGAATGAGACGCAGCGCGAGATTCGCCTCGACCAGCGCGTGCTGCCGCTGTGCATCGATCGCACCCTCGCGCCGCGTCGTCCAGATCACTCCCGCAAAAACTCCCACCGTGCCGATGAGGGCCGTTGCATATGCCGTGGTGAGCTGAGCGCGAATGGTGCTCATCTGATGCTCATCTGGTGCTCATGAGAGTCTACACGCGCACGACGTAGCCGACTCCGCGCACGGTGTGGATGAGCTTCACCGTACGCGAGCTGTCGATCTTCTTGCGGAGATGATTGATCACCACATCCACGATGTTCGTGCCGGGGTCGAAGTGATAGCCCCATGCGTACTCGGTGATGAGCGTTCGGCTCATCACGCGTCCGGCGTGCCGCATCAGGTACTCGAGCACCGTGTATTCCTTGGGCGTGAGCTCGATCGCGTCGCCAGCGCGGGTGACGGTGCGCGTGTTCTTGTCGAGCGAGAGATCCGCCACCTTGAGCACGGGCGCCGAGATCGTCTTCGTGCGGCGGCTGAGCGCCTCCACGCGCGCGAGCAGCTCCTCGAACGCGAACGGCTTCGTGACGTAGTCGTCCGCCCCTGCGCGAAACGCCTCGACCTTCGCGTCGACCGCGTCCTGCGCAGTGAGCACGAGCACCGGCTGCTCGAAGCCGCGCGCGCGGATGGCGCGCAGCACCTCCATTCCCGAGCGCCCCGGCAGACGCATGTCGAGCACCACGAGGTCGTAATGCTCCGCGGCCGCGCGACTCTCCCCCTCCTCGCCATCCGTCACGAGATCCACGCCCCACCGCTGCTCCTCGAAACCGCGCTTCACGTACTGTCCGACGGTGGGATCGTCCTCGATCACCAGAATTTTCATGAATTGAAGCTCAACGCTCGTTCGGGCGACGCAGCCCGAATTCACGAATCTTCCTGTAGAGAGTCTTTGGCGAGATGCCGAGGATGTCCGCGGCCTTTCCCTGATGCCATCGCGCGTGCTGGAGCACGGTCTCGATGTGCTGCCGCTCCACCTGCTCGAGTGGCGCGAGTGGATCGGTGGCGCGCCCACCATTCGATGTGGGGAGCGCCCCCACCAGAATGTCGCTCGCGTGCAGCACGGAGCTCGTCGCCACCAGCGCGGCACGCTCGATCACGTTGCGCAGCTCGCGCACGTTGCCGGGCCACGGGTACGCCTGCAACGCGTCGATCGCATCCGGGCTGAGCGAGCGCGACACGCCGTCCGGCACGTGCGCCAGAAAGTGCCGGGCGAGCAGCGGAATGTCGACGTTGCGTTCGCGGAGCGGCGGCAGCGTGATGCTGATGGTGTTGATGCGATAGTAGAGATCGCTCCGGAAGGTTCCGTTCGCGACGCGCTGCGCGAGATCCTGATTGCTGGCAGCCACCACGCGAAGATCCGAGCGCACCTTCTGGGTGCCGCCAATGCGATAGAAGGTACCGAGCTCGAGTGCGCGCAGGAGCTTTCCCTGCACCTTGGGATCCAGCGCCCCGATCTCATCCATGAAGATGGTGCCGCCATTCGCAAGCTCGAAGAGCCCGAGCTTTCTCGTGGAGGCTTCCGCGTGTGCGCCGCGCTCGTGGCCGAACAGCTCGCTCTCGACGAGCGCATCGGGAATCGCCGCGCAGTTGATGTCGACCAGCGGTCCGCCCGAGCGATGCGAGAGGCGGTGAATCATTCGCGCGATCAGCTCCTTGCCCGTGCCCGACTCGCCCAGAATGAGCACCGCCGAATCGCTGCGGGCAACGCGCTCGACGAGCGCGAGCACCGCCTGCATCGGCGCGAACTGCGTCACGATCTCCGATGATGCCTCCACGAGCGAGAGCCGCTTGTGCAGCAGCGTGTTCTCGCGCGTGAGCTCGCGCTTCTCCCACGCGCGCCGCACCATCACGTCGATCTCCGCCATTCGATACGGCTTGGCGAGGTAATCGTAGGCGCCGAGCTTCATCGCGCTGATCGCGGTCTCGATCGTGCCGTTGCCGGTGATGATGATGACTTCGGGCGGCGACAGCTCTTCGCGGACCTGGCGCAGCACCTCGAGCCCATCCATCTCCGGCATCACGATGTCCAGCAGCGCCACGTCGAACGACTCGGCCCGCAGCGCATCGAGCGCGGAGCGGCCGTCGCTGTAGACCGCCACCTGATAGCCGCGTCCCTCGAGAAACTTCTGGAGAATGGATCCCAGGTGCGCCTCGTCCTCGGCGATCAGCACCTTGATGCGGTTGTCTTCTCTCATGTCGCGGACTCGGCGAGTGGCAGGATTACGCGGAACGTGCTCCCCTTTCTGAGCGCGCTGTCGACCTCGATGCGTCCACCGTGATCAGCCACGATCCCGTAGCAGATCGCGAGACCGAGCCCCGTGCCTCGACCCGGCGGCTTGGTGGTGAAGAACGGCTCGAAGAGACGCTGCCGCTCCGTGGAGGAGATTCCAGCTCCCGTGTCGATCACCTCCATTATCAGCTCCTCTCCACGCACGGGTGATCGAAAGACCTTCAATCGAATGGTTCCCGTCTGCTCCATTGCATCCATGGCGTTCAGCATGAGCGCCATGAGCACCTGCACGAGCTGGTCGCGGTCGGCTCGAACGAGCATCGGCACTTCTGTGGAGAGATCGACGTCGACATGCATGTCCTTGAAGGTCGGATGGTACTTGAGCAGTCGGAGCGTCTGCTCGATGATGTCGCGAAGATCTCCCGGCGAGCGCGTCGCGCCGGTGGGACGGCTGAAGTCGAGCAGCCCATTCAGAATTCGCTTCGAGCGATGCACTTCGTGATCGATGATGTCACACAGCTCGGTGAGCGACTCGCGGAGTGAGTCGGGCAGCGAGTGATCCGCGAGCTGCAGCGCGAGCGTCTCGGCGCACGCACCGATCGTGGCGAGCGGATTGTTGATCTCGTGCATCGCGCCCGCAGCGAGCGTGCCGACCGCGGCGAGCTTGCGGGCCTGCGCCACCTCTTCCTGCGCGCGCACCGCGTCGGTGACGTCTTCGCCGATCGTGATGACGTGCGTCACCTTCCCCTGTTCATCGCGAATGGGGGCCTTCGACATGCGATACACGCGCGCATTCGGCGCTGTGCCCGACTCGACATCGAAGCGAAGGATTTCCCCCGTGCTAAACACCGCGTCGAACTCGCGGCGAAGATCCGATTCGGACTGCCGGTTGAGCACCTCGAAGATGCTTCGTCCGAGCGCTTCGTCGCGCTGCACGCCCTGCAGCCCATTCTCGCGCGTACGGTTCCACGCGCAGATGCGATACTCGCGATCGACGACGTGCATGCCGAGCGGGAGCGAATCGAGCACGCGCTGCGTGAACGCGTGATCGCGCTCGCGCGCGGGATTCGCGCTTTCGAGAGTGAGAATCGTGGGCGCAATGAGCGATGCAGCGTGCTCGAGAAGCACCGAGGCTGACTGCTCGAGAGGATGTGCGGAATACGCGGTGAGCTCGCCGACTTTCTCTCCGGCAATGGAGATCGCCGAGCGAGTCTCGATCCCGGCTATGAGGGCCGAATCAGAGGGATGCGACTCCGCGACCACATGCTTTTCTTCATTGCCGCCCAGAACTACGGTGCAGCGCTTGGCGTGCGCTGCTCGCGCAAGCGAGCGCAACGCATCGGCGAGTGCGTCGCGCGGTCGCAGAGCACCTGCGCAGGCAGCGATCTCGAGCAGCACGCGAACGTCGGGCGAAACGACGGCTCGCGCCCTCGGTTTAGCGGTCGTGGCGCGCGGCTCAGTTGTCCTTTTGGGGGAAGGCACACCACAACATAGATAGGTGCGGGCAATCGGGCAAGATGACCGACCAAGGTCGGCGATGACTGAAGCCTGAGGGAGATTGTGGTGTACCTAAACTGCCTGCGGGGTTAACTGAATTCGTGGCTAGTCCAACGCCAGGAAATCAATTAATAGCTTCGCGGCGACTTATTGCCTCGATAGCGGAAAGTTGGTCAATCCAACCCTTTATGAGTACAGTACGGGGTACACGTCATGCGTTTTGGGAGCCAGTCGTGCTGAGGAGAGAGTGA
>DASXQD010000298.1:0-14669 GCA_036493195.1 Gemmatimonadaceae bacterium
TCGAGAAAGCGCGTGCGGGCGGGCTGCTGATGCTCACCGCGGGCGACTACACACTGCGTCTGCTGCCGCCGCTCATCGCCACGCGGGAGGAGCTCGCGCAGGGGATGGCGCAGCTCGAAGCGGCACTGGCATGAAGGAACAGATCTCGCTGCGCGTGGCGCAGCCTTCGGACGTTGGCGCCATCGTCGCACTGGTGAATGGCTACGCGTCAGACAACGTGATGCTGCCGATCACGGTGGAGCGCGTGCTACTCGCACTCGAGGACTTCGTCGTGGCGGTGGATGCACGCGGACGCGTGCGCGCGTGCGGAGCGCTCAAGGAATATTCTCCATCGCTGGCAGAGGTGGCGTCGCTCGCGGTGGCGCGAGAGGCGCAGGGCAGCGGAGTCGGAAAGCGCATCGTGGCGGGGCTCGAGGCGCTCGCGCGCATGCGGGGGATCGACGAGCTGTTCGCGCTCACGATGACCGCTGGTTTCTTCCAGCAAGCGGGATACGCGATTACGGAGCGGACGCGATATCCCGAAAAGATCCGTCGCGACTGCACCTCGTGCGCGCGCCGTCTTGGTTGCGTCGAGGTGTGCGTCGCGCGCGTGCTGCGCGCGAGCAGCATGGACTGCGCGGCATGAGCTGGACCAGCAGTGCCGTGAGCGGGCTCACCAATAAAAAAACACGCGGGCACCAAACGTTCTGCGACGCCACGCGTCTTTAGAATAGCACGCTCCGAGAACTATTCTCGGTCAGAACCGTTTGACATGCGTGCTTCTTGCACTGCACCGGTGTCCGGCACGTGCCGGACGGCTCACCAGGTGTCGGCACGTCATCGCCGGCACCCGGGACCGCGACTCACGAACTGTCAGGGGGAACTGTTATGAAGCGTTTGGCGATCAATGCCGCCGTTCTGGGGCTCATTCTTTCCGCAGCCGCCGCGCCCGTTTCGGCGCAAGCCATCGTCAGCAGCCCGGTGCGATTCGGCATCATGGGCGGCGCGACCGTTCCGCTCAGCGACCTGTCGGATTTCAACAAGACCGGCTGGAATGCCGGCGCGCTCGTCACGATCGGAGTGCCGTTGGTGCCCGTCAGCTTCCGCATCGATGGACAGTGGCAGCAGCTCGATCACAAGAGCGGCGTCATCGCTCCGGCAGATCTGCGGATCATCGATGGGACGGCAAATGTCGTCTACACGTTCGGCGCCGCTCTTCCAACCAAGTTTTACCTGATCGGAGGAGTGGGCGCGTATAACGAACGATTCAAGGATCCCGATACCGACGTCAGTGCGAGCGGCACGAAATTCGGACTCAACGCCGGCGTGGGATTCAAGTTCCAGCTCACCGGATTCGCGACGTTCATCGAAGCTCGCTATCACAACGTGATTCACGGCACCGACGTCGGCGACTCCAACTCGCCCGACGTGCGGTCGTTGCAATTCGTCCCGATCACCGTCGGCATCACATTCTAACTCCCGAGGACGACCTGCTCCGCGAGATCGAGCAGCATTGAGCTTTGCGCATCGCATGTGCCCGCGTTCACTCCGTCCAAATCGTGAGTGAGCGCGGGCAGCTTCGTATCCATGCTCGCGTACACGCAGCGAAAAGCAGATGCCGCGCTTTCCGAAGTCAACGGTTCAACTGTGCGCCCCCGGACAGAGTCGTTGCACCGATTACCAAGTGCTCACGTCACGCATCACAACCGATTTGTTCATAGCGGACGCAGCACATCAATACTCCAGCATGCCGCGGATGAACGGCTTCTTTTTTGCTTTCTGAACACATGCGACGCTGGTTGTGTAGTCGCGTTTGTGTCCTTCAAAAAGGAAAGCGAGGAATTTATGAAGCGTATTCTTACGGGTGCGGCGGTACTCGGGTTCAGCATTCTTGCAAGCGGTGCAGTTGCCGCGCAGGACGCCGGACCGCGCAGCCCTGTGCAGTTCGGGGTGATGGGCGGCGCGAGCTTTCCCGTCGGTGATTTCAACGATCTGTTCAAGACAGGGTGGAATGCCGGCGCTCTGTTGAATTTCGGATTCGTGAATTCGCCTGTCGGCCTTCGAGTGGACGGTTCGTGGAATCAGTTCAATCGCAAGGATACCAACAGCAGCCATCTGCGCCTGCTCGATGCCACGGCAGATGCCGTGTTCAACTTCGGCACGAAGAGCCCGGCGCAGCTCTACGTACTCGGCGGCGTTGGCGTCTACAACTTCAAGATCACCGGCGATTTCAACAATCTCGATTTCTCGAGCGGCAGTACGACGAAGTTCGGTCTGAACGGAGGTGTCGGCGTCAAGTTCAAAGCCGGCCCGATTGCTCCGTTCGTCGAAGCTCGCTACCACTACGTGTTCAGTGGGGATTATCTCACCAACACGAACGGGGGCAGCTCGAAATTCCAGATGATTCCGATCAGTGTCGGACTGACCTTCTAACGGAACACCGCACGGCAACACGAACGAGCCGCCTTCCACACGGAGGCGGCTCGTTTCCATTGTCTCCAGACGCAAGCACGGCTGACAGAAACGCACGACGACTGTAGCTTCCTGCATGCGCATTCTCCGCGGCGAAGCTGCTCCTCGATGCGTCCCAGTATTCGTCCCGTGTGCCGCCCGGTGAAGGTTCCGCGCTCACCCTCACTGCACCAGGCCTTCGACGAGATTCGCTTTGGCGCGGATCGTACGCTGAATTTGCGAACGCATCATCCCTCGCGTGAGCAGGCCGTGCGGCGCGCCGAGAATTGGCTGCGCGAGCGACAGATGAGTCGTGCGGGCGAAGCGCTCGTGATCACGGGGCGCGGGAACAACAGTCCCGACGGTGTATCCGTGGTGCGCGCAGCGATCGTGCAGCTGTTTGCATCGCTTCGGCGGCGCGGTGTGATCGATGAGGTGATCGAGCACACGCAAGGGTCGTTCGTCGTGACGTTCGCGAAGCTCAATGCCGTTCGCGATGCGCCGCAGCGCTCGCGCAATCCGCACGAGCTCGCGCCGCGAGATCCGGCGCAGCTCGCGGCGCTGGAGCCCAAGACACGCGCGCTTCTGCGACACCTCGCGCAGCGCGCCCTCGAGGAGCTCGGCGTGGATCCGACACCAGGCTTCGTCGAGCAGGAGATGCTGGCGCAGTTCGCGGCGGCGGCGCCGGGCGTACCGAGCGGCAACGATCGCGAACAGCGGCTTCGCGATGCGCTGCGTGCGGCGCTGCACGAGTACGACGAACGATGACCGGCTACCTGCAGTTTGCGCTCGTCACGTTCACATCGCTGCTGTTCATCGTCGATCCCGTGGCCGTGATTCCAACGTACCTCGTGATCACGCAGGGGCAGTCGGTGCAACAGCGGCGTCGAACCGCGTTCCGGTCGTGCATCGCCGCGGGAATACTGATGACGGTGTTCGGCATTGCGGGAACGGGGATCTTCAAGGTATTCGGGATCACGCTGCCGGCGTTTCGCATTGCGGGTGGGCTGATTCTCTGGCTCGTGGCGATGGATATGCTTCGCGGCGAGCGCACCACGCAGGAGAGCACAGAGGAGATCGTGGAGGGACAGGAAAAGGAGGATGTGGCGCTCACGCCGCTCGCGATGCCGATGCTCGCGGGGCCGGGCGCGATCTCGACCGTGATGGTGCTCGCAGGTCAGTCGCACACGGTCGCCGGGAACATCGCCGTCTATGGATCGGTGTGGCTCACGGCAATCATCTGTTGGCTGACGCTGCGTGCCGGCGATCGGCTGGTCACGATCATGGGGCAGACGGGCATTCGCGTGATGACGCGGATCATGGGGCTGCTGCTTGCCGCAGTCGCGACCCAGTTCGTGATCACGGGAGCACGCGAGGCGCTCAACCTGTAGCCACGGCCCTTGAATCACATGCTGCCTGTGATGAGGGGAATGGCTCGCGCTACAGCTCCAGCAAGGTGCGCGGGCGATGGCTCGCCGGCGGCGGCGGGACTGGACGCGGGAGGTCCGCGGCACCGATCGCGAGCCAGCGCGGCGTGCGGGAAGACGGGCGACTCAACCCTTCACGAAGCTCGACCGAGCGTTCACTGAAGGTGTGCGCGCGCTTCGGCTGACGATGTGCCTTGCGCGTGGCGGCGCGCGTGAGTGCACGACGCAACACGCCCAACGAAGCCCGGGGCACCGTCTCTCCGCGCTCGGTCGTGGAGCGGGGAGCCGAGGCCGCGGATCGGAAGATGACCGACCGGCGCCGCGCGACCCTCGCGCCGAGGTCGTCGTCGTCCTCCGAAACACCGTGGTCGCTCGAGATATCACTGCTCGCGCGAGCGACGGGGGGCGCATCGCTCGGCGACAGATCGATCGGTGAGATGTTCGCATCTTCGCGCACGGGCGGCGTATCCGCCGGCGCCTGCACCTCTGCCTCGACCAGCTCCTCGGCGGCGGCAGGGAGGAGCGCGCACGCTTCGCTCAGCGTTTGCGTGACGTCCACGCGAAGAGAGGGATCGAGCACCTTCTGACGCGCGCGCGGCGGCTCGAGGAGGAGGAGTGCCGGGCGCGGTTTGCCGCGCAACGCGTGCTCACCCGCGCCGGCGCACGCGCAGCCGAGTGGAACCGACAAATCGAGGAGGGCGGGCGTCTGCTCGATGAGCTGTTGGGTGAGCTCCAGCACGACATCGTCGCCCGCCAGCTCGAGGAGGGAGCGATGCGAGCTTCGTTCGACATGATCCCGGGCTGGAGTCCCCCCGGGCAGCGAATAGTAGCGGCGGCGATCGAGTGGAACGAGCGCCTCGAAGCTCTTGGGTTGCGTGTCCAGCACGATCCCTTTGTCGAGAAAGGCCTGGAGCAACTCCGCGGGGCGCAGGCGCGCATCGATCGAGGCATCGGCTGCCCCGGGGCATGCGCCCACGTACGTGATGTGCAGCTTCTGACCTTCGTACGCGCCGCGCAGGTAGCGAGCGGTCGCCACAGGCGGAGAGCTGAAGGTCAACATGAATGGCTCGAGCGTGGTGCTCGCGCGGGTGAGACGTTCGGTGACGAGAGGACAGCTGCACATGACCGCCGTGGCGTGCTCGTAGCCGGCGAGCTGCTGAAGGCAGCGTTCCGCAATCAATTCGTCGCCCCAGGTGGCCGGGGCGGCGAGCTCGTAGCCGAGGGCGTGGCAAGCATGGGCCAGCTGCACCGGCGAGGCCGGCAGTGCAGCCAGCACGGCGTCGGCGCCGAGGATGATGAAAGGGGTCCCCACATCCGGCATCTCAGGTGCGGCGCTGGACATTTTCTGGAGATCACGAAATGAGGGAAACCGCTGTGCCCGCTCACTTTACGGCCCGTACATTGCGAGACGGCCTGTCGACATGCGGCATGGTTGCCAGCGTGCGATGCTCAGCAAACCTGGTGTGCCATGGCTACATCGACCGTATCGATGAAAGAAATCACTCGAGTCGCTCGGGAGCAACGGGATCAAATTGCCGCTTTTGGTGCCCGGACATCCTGGCCCGCTGGATTCACGATCTACGAGCAGGGTGCGGCCGCCGACGGGATTTTTCTCGTGCTTCGGGGACAGGTGGTGCTCCGAAACCAGGTAGGGGCGGGGCGCAGCTTCGTGCCGTGGGTGGCGACTCCGGGGGAGACGTTTGGAGGCGAGGGGTTGGAGGGGTCTGCCGTCTATGCGAGCCAGGCACGGGCCGAGGAAGAGAGCGACACGCTGCATCTCAGCTCTGCGCGATTTAGCGCAATGTTGCGAGAGCAACCTGCCACTGCTCTGATACTGTTGCGACAGATAATGGCCGAACGCACCGCGCTGCTGGTGAAGTTCGGGCAGCACGCCATGCTCACGGTGGAGCAGCGCCTGATCGCATCGCTCGTGAGACTTGCGCAGAGCCATGATGTGCGAGCGGGCTCGGCCGTTGCACCCGTCCCGCGCCGGTTGCTCGGTGAGCTGGTTGGCGCGACGCGGGAGTCGATCTCGCTCGTGCTCGGGCGGCTCTGCGCCGAAGGACTCGTGCGGCGCGAGGGTGGCGGCTTGTATATCTCCGATCTCGAAAAGCTCGTGATGCGGCTCGCACCTGCCACTCGTCCGCCGCTCACCGAATTCGATGACAGTGCTCCGGTGAGCACGGAATACCAGCAGGAAGCGTAGCTCCGATCGCCGCGGCGCACGCGCTTCACGCGACGGCGCTGCGCGGTTAGCCTTCTCGCGTGACTGCTTTCGATCGTGTCGCCACCGTCCGAGTGCCTGCCTCCGCTGCGAATCTGGGTGCAGGCTTCGATTGCGTCGGAGTTGCGGTCGATCGCTGGCTCACGGCGTCGGTGCGGCAGGCCAATACCGGCACGACTGAGCCGGAGTTCGAGCGCTCGGGGACACTCGCGTCGCTCAACACACGGGACTCGCAGGACGCGATCTACCTGGCGTTCCGGGCGGCAGTGGGCGCAAAGAAGGTTCCGTTACCTGAGCGGCTTCGGTTTACCGTCACCTCCGAGATCCCCGTGGGGCGCGGGCTCGGATCATCGGCGGCGGCGTTCGTTGCGGGCGCCGCCCTCGCGAACGAGATGCTCAAGCTGGGATTGGACTCCTTCGGGATCGCCGAGGTAGGAACGGCGCTCGAGGGCCATCCGGACAATGTGTGCCCGTCGGTCTTCGGCGGCGCAACGCTCGCTCTCACCCATGCGGGAAAGGTGATCGTCTCACCGCTCGAGGTGCATCCGTCGCTCGCGTTCGTGTTCGCAATTCCGGAGTTCGTGCTCGAGACGAGGCGTGCGCGCGAGGCGCTGCCGAACGTCGTGCCGCACGTGACGGCGGTTCAGGCGGCGGCCAAGGGTGCGGCGCTGGTGCGAGGGCTTGCGACGGCGGACGAGGCGATGCTCGCGGCGGCGCTGGATGACGTGCTGCACGTTCCGCATCGGCGGCGGCTGGTGCGCGGATTTGATGCGGTGGCGGCGGCCGCTATGAAAGCGGGCGCGATTGGCGCGACGCTCAGCGGTGCGGGCTCGTCCATGCTGGCGGTCGCGCGCGTCGAGAACGGCGAAGCGGTGGGAGCAGCGATGGCGCGCGCGTGGCAGTTGACCGGCGTGACGGCGACGGCGTTCGCGAGCGCGCAACGCGTGAAGGGCTATCACATCGTTGCATGAGTCAGTGCGTGAGCGACTCATCAGCGGCCGCATCTGAATCACAGTGGCGCGGGAGTTGCAAAGTACTCGCGGCGAGAGATGGAGCGCCCCGGTCGAAGGTTGGGATGTATGCCGGAGCCAAAATCCACGAAGGTGAATTGCGTCCTCGTGGGGGGGATGCGAGAACGGGGGTTGGCAGCCTGACGGCTTCCGCCCCCGTTTCTTTTGTGGCCGCTTTATTCGCGCGCACATGATGCTCGTCTTCCCAGTCTCGCGCGGCGTTCAGGCGATCTGCATCGCTGCGGCCCTGATCTTCGCCGCGTGGATCTGGAGAAGATGGCATCGGGGGCGTGTGGAGCGGCTGGTGAGCTCCCGGCTCACGACTGGAACGCATGGCATCATTCCCGGCGCAGAGGCGATCGCGCTTGCAAAGCCGGGCGCCCGCATGGGCGTGGTACTGCTGCACGGCTTCGGCGACACGCCCCAGACGCTCGCGTCCCTCGCGCAGAAATTGTCTGCCGACGGGATGGATGTCGACGTGCCGCTGTTGCCCGGCCATGGTCGCACACTGAAGGAGTTCGCGTCATCGAACGGGAGCGAGTGGCTCGACGCCGCGCGCGCCGCGCATGCCTCAATGCGCGCTCGGCACACGCGGGTCGCGCTCGTTGGTCTCTCGCTCGGAGGAGCGCTCGCGGCGTCGGTTGCCGCGGACGATCCGGAGCTCGCCGCACTCGTGCTGCTCGCGCCATACATCGACACGCCGCCGCTGTACCGTGTGCTGGTGCGCGCGGCGCCCGCGATCAGCATGGTGTTTCCGTACGTGGGGGGTGAGGCGGCGCGATCGATTCTCGATCCCGCGGCGCGCGCGGAGGCGCTCGCGTACGGCGCGACGACCCCGCAGCTGGTGCGCGAGCTCGTGCGACTGGCGGATGCCGCGCGCGCGTCGCTCGGGCGCATAGCGGCGCCGACGCTCTACGTGCAATCGCGCGAGGACAATCGAATTTCCGAGGACGTCGCCAGGCGTGCGTTCGCCCTCCTCGGCGCGCGCACGAAGAAGCTCGAGATGCTGAGTGGATGCGGACACGTGCTGACCGTGGATTTCTGTCGCGAGCGCGTGGCTGCGCTGGTGCGCGAGTGGCTCGCAGGCGTCGAGATGGCAAACGAAAAGGGGACAGCATAGCGCTGTCCCCGTTCGCGAAACCGTGTGGCGGTGCAGCGATCGAGCGACCCGGTCAGGTGACCTTGTTGATGGCGTCGGAGGTGAAGTCGTAGACACGCTCGGTGATGACCTTCGCCTCCTCGACGACGGACTTGCCGGCGTCCATCGCCTGTGAGCCGACTTCGGTGGCGACGCGCTTCACCCGCGCGACTGCGCTCTGTTTGCGCTTCGCGGGGCGCTTCGGTGATGCGGCCCTGGTCACGCGCTTCGCAGTCTTTCTGCCGGCCTTCTTCGTGGCCTTGCGCCCAGCCTTGCGACCGCTCTTGCGCGCGCCCTTGCGCGCGGCCGTTCTGGTCGAGCTTTTCGTGCGCGGCCCGCCTCGACGACGTGCGCTCCCTTTTTTCGCACTCCTTCTGGATGCGCTCTTCTTCTTCTTCGCCGCACCCTTTTTCCGGGAACCCGACTTGCGAGCCGATTTTTTCTTGGTCGCCATACGTTGTGCTCCGCGTGATGAATAGTTGACCGCTGCACTGGGCAGCCTTCACGGCAATTTCCGGTCGCACACATGCGCAGCGATGCACGCGACCAGTGGCTACGCAGTGAGTATGTACCGTGGCGAGTCGGCACGCCAGACGTAAACACGTCGCGCGTGACAGTCGCGAGCTATATTCCCGTCACGCTGCACAACACTCATGGGAGGGATCGTGTACAAATTCTGGAGTTTGAGCGTGCTTGCCCTGGTGGCTGCATGCGCGAAGGGGAAGGCGGATGGCACTTCCACGGACACGGCGGCCGCCGCCCCGGCCGCGGCGGCGGCACCTGCTGGCGCACCGGGGACCACGTCTGCGGACACCGGGATGAAGGGCATGAACATGGATGCCGACAAGTCCGCGTCCGGAACGGGGGTGCCCGCCGGATACACGGGCGTCACGGATCACCCGGACGCGAAGATCACCGACGCCAAGTACACCTCGACCGGCGGTCGCTGGGAGATCCAGACCGGACCGGCCCATATCACCTTTGCCGCAAAGGACAGCGCGAAGGGGCAGTACCAGGTGTCGAGCACCATCGAGCAGCTCGAAAAGCCGAAGCATCCTGAGGCCTACGGAGTGTTCCTGGGCGGCACGAATCTCACGGATCCGGCGAAGCAGAAGTACGGCTACTTCGTGCTTCGTGGCACGGGGGAGTATCTCATCAAGACCCGCGATGGCGAGAACACGACATCGATCGTGAACTGGACGGCGGATCCCAAGGTTCCGAAGGAAGACGCGAGCGGGAAGGCGACGTACAAGGTGACGGTGCACGTGGCGCCCGACACCGTGCATTTCATCGTCAATGGGAAGCTGGTCGCCGCAGTGCCGAAGTCGAAATTTCCGACGGACGGGATCGCGGGCATTCGCGTGAATCACAACCTGCACGTGGCCGTCACGCCGGTGGTCATTTCGAAGTAGCGTTTCCAGGTAGCGCAGCAAGACCGGGAGGAGCCGAGTGAGCGCCCGGCCCTCCCCAGGCGCGCGCGCGGCACTCGTGCGCGCGCAGCGTACTGCGCTCACGGTGTTTCTCTCGGTTTTCGTCGGGAGCTGGCTGATCGTGGGCGTGCTGCTCGCGCCCATGGCCGGTGGATGGCCGACGGTTGCCGGGGCAGCGCTCCTGCTCACGGTTGCGCCGCTCACGGTGTTGTTTCGAAGTCGCGGCAGCCGCCACTATCCGGGCAGGGCGATCCGACTGTTCGTATTCCGCCCCATGTGGTACGCGCAGCTGCTGCTCATCCTGAGCGCGCTCGGCGGAGTCGTGGGAGCGATTGGCGGACTCCCGTTCGGCGCTGCGGGCCGCGTGGGTCGAGACGCGATCGCGGTGGTCGCGATCGTGTACACGTTGTTCGCGCTGCTCGGCTACGCCGGGTCGCGAAAGCTCGTCGTCGCCTCGCTCACCGTGACGCTTCCTTCGCTTCCCCCAGCGCTCGAAGGTCTCCGCTTGGCGCAGATCTGCGACACGCACATCGGGCCGCACACGTCGCGCGCGCTGCTCGCACGGATCGCGAGTGCCGTGCGCGGCGCACAGCCGGATCTCATCGCCGTGGTCGGTGATCTCATCGATGATTTCGCGCCGGACGTGAGTATCTACTCGCAAACACTCGGCGATCTCGCCGCACCGCTTGGCGTCTACATCGTGCCCGGCAATCACGAGGTCTATGCCGGCTGGAGCGAAGTGCTGCCGCGACTGCGCGCATTATCGCAGACGGTGCTGGTGAACGAGAGCCGGATTCTCGAGCACCGGGGCGTGAATCTCGCCGTTGCCGGCACGGGCGATCCCGCCGCCGGCCGCGTGCCGGGGCCGGGTGTTCCGGCGCCGGACATCGCGGCGACGCTCGCGCAAATTCCCCCGGGAGTCTTCACGATCGTGCTCGCGCACAACCCTTCCCTCTGGCCGCCACTGGCAACGGCCGGCGTCGCGCTCACGTTGAGCGGACACACGCACTGGGGACAGCTGTCGGTGAGCCGGGCGGGATGGAGTCTCGCGAACGTCTTTCTCGATCTCGCGATGGGAGCGTATCGGCGCGGAGAATCGCTGCTGTACGTGAGCCCGGGGACCAACTACTGGGGAATACCGTTTCGCATCGGTGCGCGCGCGGAGCTCTCGATACTCACGCTCACGCGCGGCCGCGAAGCAGGGATCGCGGGCGCGCAGAGCACCGACGCGCGAGCGCAGCGCGCCGGTGGGACCGTCGTCTGATCAGTGCGTGGGGCGGGCGGCGCCGAGGTTCTCGCGTACGTGTCCGGCGCTCCGCATGCCGACGAGTGCGCTGCTGACCACCGGGAGTCCTCGGACGAAGGCGATTGCGCGCTGCGCGTCGGTGGACAATCCGGGAAGCGCCTCGCGCATCTGTTGAGGAAGTCTGCTCGCGAGCTTGGATTGCAGGAGCGTTGCGCTCGCGACAACCGAGACGCCGAGCTCGGATGCGGCTTCGAGCAACGTGAGCGCGCGGTCATCGATGCGTTGAGTCGGAGCGCGAACGGCTTCGCTGAGCGCGAGGTTTATCGGAAGCTGCACCGCCTGAAAGTGGTGATCGACTCCGCCGGCATCGCGCGCGCATCGCACGAGCATCGCGAGACTCAGATGACCGCGCTCGCCTGGTGCGGTTCGCAGGCCTCCCCATGTTGCGCATCCGTAGGCGCCGATCTCTCCGGCAGCGCACCGCGATTCGAGCATCTCGAATGCCGCGCGGATACGCCGCTCGAGCTCCAGCTCATCGATCACATCGAGCTGCTGTTCCGGGTTGTGCAGGTAGTAGAGATCGATCGTCTCGACGCCGAGGTTGACACGGCTGCGGGCGATTTGGTTGGCGAGAAAGTCCGGGGTGAGACAGTGTCCGCCGGCGACAATGTCCTCGGCGCGCATGACCCCGGGCTCGAGATACTCGCGCCGCACGTACTCCTGGTAATCCTCGCGCCTGGCGGGTTGGGTGCCGTCGAGCGGGATGTAGCCGCCCTTCGTGCACACCACCAGCTCATCGCGCGACGCCGTTTCCATCCGGACGGCGCGGGAGAGTGCCTTCCCAAAGGCGCGCTCCGATCGCTGGCAGCGATAGTTGATCGCGCTGTCGAGCAGGTTGATCCCCGTGGCGATCGCGTGATGCGCGGTATCGGCATAGCGGATGTCGTCCGCATCGTCGCACTCCCCGAGATAACTGCCGAGACCGATGGAGGAGACGAGCACGCCCGTGGGCGCGAGTGGGCGAAGGAAATCGGACGCGAGCTTTGCGGCGACCCGCGTGCGGAAGCGCGCGGTGCCGGCAGCGGTCGCGTGGCCGGTGAGCATCGTTCCGCGCGCGCGGGGAGAAGTAGTGGTCACACGATCAGGGTACGGAAGAGCGGTCGCGCGAGCAAGTGCCGAAGAAGCACTTCAGCGTCGCCAATGATGCGGCCGCCAGCATCACGTGCGAGCACGACCGAGCACACGTGACTCCATGTGCGCCTCGCTAAATTGTCCCAATCGGACTCGAATCCTTTTCCATGGTCAGGTATCCAGTGCGCGTTTTGGTGATTGCCGCTCTTGCGAGTGTGGTCGCGTGCTCTCCCGTTTCGCATCCGTCGCGGGCGCCATCGCCGACGGTGGCGCCGGTGCGTGTCGAATCGCTGACCGTTCCTGTCGTGCGATCCACGCAGGCCGAGCGTGATCCGCGGCTGATGACACGACCTGATCCGTTCGCGCGACTCGACCGCATGGATTGGCCGGCGCCGAGCCGGGTGCGTGAGGCGAATGGACATCCGGGGCCGGACTATTGGCAGCAGCGAGCGGACTACGACATTGTGGCGACGCTCGACACGACGCGCCACGCGATCAAGGGGCACGTGTCGCTCGCGTACACGAACAACTCGCCCGACACGCTGCGCTATGTGTGGATGCAGCTCGATCAGAATCTGTACAAGCCGGGGAGTGCGGGCTCGTATCTGTTTCCGGAGGACACGAGATTCGGCGATCGCGGATTCGAGGGTGGCTACGAGATCCAGAACCTGGTGGTGAACGGCACGCGTGCGGCTTCCGAGATCAATGGAACGCAGATGCGCGTGCAGCTGCCGGAGCCGCTCGCGCCGCATGGTGGAAAGGCGACGATCGCGATGGACTACGGGTTCGCGGTTCCCGAGCACGGCTCGGACCGTATGGCGCGGGATGGACCGCTGTACGAGATCGCGCAGTGGTACCCGCGCGTGGACGTCTACGATGACGTGCGCGGCTGGAATACCGATCCCTATCTCGGTCAGGGCGAGTTCTATCTCGAGTACGGCGACATCAGCTTCGCGGTAACTGTGCCCGCCGGCTACGTGGTTGCGGGCAGTGGTGTGCTGCAGAATCCGCAGGAGGTGCTCACGGCCGCCCAGCGCGCTCGCCTGGCGACCGCGGCGCACACTGACTCGATCGTTCGCGTCATCACCGAAGCGGAGTCGAAGCCGGTGGCGACATCGGGCACGAAGACGTGGCGCTTCCACGCGCAGCACGTGCGCGATGTGGCGTGGGCGGGCGCGCCGGACTTCCGCTGGGACGCGACGAGCTGGAAAGGAGTGCTCACACAGTCGTACTACGAGTGGCCGAAGGCGGGCGCGGAGTGGGCGCACGCGGCCGAAGAGACGCAGTGGACGATCAGAACTTACTCGCAGTTCGTGATGCCATTTCCGTATCCGCAGGCGACCTCCGTGGCCGGACCCGTTGGGGGAATGGAGTATCCGATGCTCGTGTTCGTGAACTACGCCTCGCAGGAGTCCGATCCGAACGGCGTATTCGGCACACTCGACCACGAGCACGGACACGAATGGTTCCCGATGATCGTGGGCTCGAACGAGCGGCGGTATGCGTGGATGGACGAGGGGTTCAACACGTACATCAATACGTTCTCGAACGAGCAGCGATTCCCGCGCAACTATCAGTGGCCATTGTACATCGACAATTGGAAGGCGAGCGTGCTCACCGGCGAGCAGCGTCCACTCATGACGCCTCCGGACCGCGTGCCGCCCGAGGCGTTGGGGGCGATCGCCTATCGAAAGCCCGCCGCCGTGCTCCTCGCGTTGCGCAATCATGTCGTCGGGCGCGCGGTATTCGACCAGGCATTCCGCGACTACGCGGCCGCGTGGGCGTTCAAGCATCCGACGCCGGCGGATTTCTTCCGCTCGATCGAGAGCTCCACGGGTGAGGATCTCTCGTGGTTCTGGCGGGGCTTCTTCTACACGAACGACGTTTTGGACATCGGGATCGACAGCGCCGGGACGATCTCGAGTGATGGGCGGAGTATCGCGATGATTCGGCTTCGGCGGCACACCTCGATCCCGTTTCCGGTGGAGATGCGGCTCAAGCTGTCCGATGGCTCGACACAGGATGTCAAGCTTCCTGTCGACGTCTGGTTTCTGGGCGACAGCTACACGGCGACGATCCCGGTGCGCGCTCCCCTGGCAGGCGTGCGCCTGTGGCCTGACGGTACCGTTCCCGATTTCAACTCGTCAAATGATACCTGGGGAAGCGCACCGCCCGAGGACAAGATGGGTCCCGTGACCATGGGTGGCCTCGTAAGCTCAATGAATACACAGCCCTAGCTGGATTTCGGCGCTGCTGCCGGGGGTGCCTCGTTCCCGACGTCGGCGACGCAGCGCCACTGCCCGTCGGGCTCCATTCGCCACACGGTGATCCCCCGAAGGTGAACGGTGAGTGGTTTCCCGTCTGCGCCGGGAACCGTCATCTCATCGGTGCCACGCATGTAGGCGAGCTTTCCATCCGGCGAAAACTCGGGCTTTTCGGAGACCCAGTGGATCGAGAAGCCGGGAGTGGCGAGGCTCGAGGCAACGTAGTCGCGAATCGCCTTCTTGCCTTCGATGATGGGCTGGCCAGGGAAGATGACGAGCGCATCGTCGCTCCAATACGAGACGATTTTATCGACGTCCTTTCCCGCTTTGGCCGCGTCGGCCCATTCGGCATCGCGGCGCAACAGGTTC
>DASXQD010000299.1:0-3211 GCA_036493195.1 Gemmatimonadaceae bacterium
ATTCATGTTCAGGCTGCTCGTCTGCGAGAACTGCTGCGAGTGCGCCCAGTTGAATCCGATCGTCTTGCTGCCATCGCTGTATGTCCAGTAGCTCGCCCGAATGCCGCCGCTCACGAAGCGATTGAGCCAGCGGTAACGGTATTCGCCGTTGAACTTGTTGTAGCCGAAATCTCCCGTCTGGTTGCTCGTGCCGCTGCGCCAGTCGTAGGAGACCAGCGCATCCATGTAGTCGTTGATGTTGAAGTAGTAGCCGAGGTTCTCGACGGAGCGGACGTAGTCGGGCGAGGTGCGCACGATGTCCGTGATGCCGAAGCGCGGCGGGATGATGCCGCTGCGCCGGCCGGAGCGCATGTCCTGAAAGATGAAGGGCAGCCAGAGCACCGGGATGTCGCCCACGTAGAGCACCGCGGGGCGCGCGACCATCAGGGTCTTGCTGATGATCTTCACGTCCGAGGATTGGAAGTGATAGTGCGGCTCGGGAAGATCGCAGCTCGTGATCGATGCGTCCTGCGCGTACGAGATGCTGTGTCCCTTGCCCGTGGTATCGCCCTTCACGGCCGCGGCATGGCCGTAGATGTACCACGTCTGTCCACTCTGCGCGGACGATGTGCTGAGCTGATTCACCAGCCCGAAATGCCGGCGCAGATCGTACTCGAGGCGGCCGAGCGCGAGCAGATCCGCGGTGCCCTGCGAAGGGTCGCGCAGATAGATCGTGTCCTTCTGCGGCCCGGTCGCGCGCATGATGCGCAGCGAATCGTTGTAGAGAATCGTATCGGCGACGAGCGTCGTCTGCACGCGCTCGACCGCCGCCTTGCCGGAGAGCTTGAGCTCGTGCCGGTTCGAGTTCAGCTGCGCATTCACGCCTTGATAACGCGTGGTCGTGTAGCCTGTGCGCTGGAGCAGCGCCGCCATCGTCGAATCGGGATCGGGCCATTCCACGAGCACGCGCGGCGCGTGCAGGCTGTCGGCGCGGGCGGAGTCCGCCGGATTGCGCGGAGGCTGCATGCGGCGTCGCGAGATTCCCGTGTCGCTGGGATACTGCGAGGGCAGCGTGATCGGAGGGGGCGTCTGTTGCGCGAGCACAGGCGCTGCCGCGAGCGCGAGTGCGCACACGATCCACCGGATGGTCACGCCGTGGCCTGCGCCTCGAGTGCCGCCTGCCGGCGCTGCCGCCGGCGGTAGATAACCATCGTCAGCACGACGCTCACCTCGTACAGCAGGTAGAGGGGAACGGCCATCGCGATAGTGGTCCAGACGAGATCACCAGGTGTCAGGAACGCTCCAATGATCACACAGACGACGATCGCGTGGCGACGGAACTTGTTCAGGAACTGCGGCGTCACGAGTCCCAGCAGCGCGAGCGTCACGATCACGATCGGCAGCTCGAAGCAGATGCCGAACGCCAGGGTCATGCTGATCGCAAATCCGAAATACTCCTGTGCGGAAATCAGCGGCTCGAGCGAGGGGCCGCCGAAGCCCATGAGCCATTCCACCGCGAGCGGCAGCACCACGAACCACGAAAGACTGACACCGCACGCGAACAGAAACATTGCAAAGAAAATCATCGGCATGACGAGCTTCTTCTCGTGCTTGTG
Organism: Gemmatimonadaceae bacterium; assembly: GCA_036493195.1. GTDB lineage: Bacteria > Gemmatimonadota > Gemmatimonadetes > Gemmatimonadales > Gemmatimonadaceae > FEN-1250. The sequence continues at coordinate 1,596 of DASXQD010000299.1, forward strand.
CAGCGCCGGTGCCACGAACGACCAGAGCTGATAAAACACGATCGGAAGCGCCAGCACGCATCCCATCGCGATCGCCGCATTGAGGACGATGGAGAAGGCTTCGCCCGGATGCGTGTAGATGAGCTTGTGTCCTTTCAGCAACGGCAGGATAGGCCGCTCGAGCAAACCTATCACGTCCATCTGCGTGAACACAAAAAAGGAGATCCCGACGCATACGATCAGCGCCGCAAGCGACCAGATGATACGCCATCGCAGCTCCTCGAGATGATCGAGGAACGGCATCTCATCACTTGCGGCCGGTCGAGATTCCTGCATGTGGTTCCAGATGAGCGCTACGTGCGACGCTACTTGAGCGTCCGAAGCCGTTCCTTCGCGAGTGCCGCCTCATCAGAGCGCGGATAGCGCGTCACGAGATCGTTCAACAATCCGCGAGCGCCGACGACATTTCCCTTCTCCTCCATACCCAGCGCACGCTTATAAAGTGCCGTGGGCGCGCGAGGAGAAGTAGGATAGGCCGAGACTACCGCGGCATACGCAGAATCCGCTCCCGCAGCATTGCCCTCCTGATGGTAGGCCTCGCCGAGATAGAATTCCGCGTCCGGCACGAGATCGGACGTGGGATACTGCTGCAGCAGCGTCTGCAGCCCCGTGCGCGCGGCGCCAGGCGATCCCCGTCGCAGCTGCTCGAGCGAGATCTGGAAGAGCTGGTTCGGACCCGGCGTGGCGCCTGCCGCCGGCGGAGGCGTCGTCGTTGCTCCCGTGCCGTTCGGCGATGGGGCGGGTGTGCCCGTTGCGCCCGCTGGCGGCGGCGCGCCCGACTGTGCGTTCGAGTTCTGCATGTCCGACTGTCGCGCTTCCAGCGACGCACGCAGCTCCTGTACACGCTGCTGGCTCTGACCTGTGAGCTGCTGAATCTGCAGCAGCTGTTGTCCCACGTTGTACAGGTCGCCACGCACATCGCCCTGCATCTTGAACACGCGCGCGCTGAGGAGCCCGAGCGAATCGCGGACGATGTTCATCGACGTCACGACACGATCCAGCGCGGAGCGACGCGCCGAGTCGCTGCGCGCATTAGCCGCGCGCAGCGACTGCACATCGGCGTGCAATGCCTGCACATCTTCCCGTGTGGCGAAGCACGCGCCCGTCGCGAGCAGCACGAGCGGCAGGAGGCACCGCACGCCCCGCGTCATTGGGCAGCCGGACGAAGCGCGTCCGCACCCGCGGTGATCTCGAACTCATCGCGGCGATTCTTCGACCACGCGGCCTCATCGTGTCCTTCCACCGCAGGGTGCTCCTCGCCGTAGCTGATGATGTCGATCATTGCGTCAGGAACGCCGTGCTGCGTGAGATAGCGCTTGGCCGCTGCGGCGCGGCGCTGCCCGAGCGCCAGATTGTATTCGTCCGAGCCCCGCTCGTCGGTGTGGCCCGCCACGCGGATCTTGACGCCGCTGCTCGCGTTCAGAATGCCCACTTTCGCGTCGAGCGCGGCGCGATCGGCATCGGTGAGCGCGTCGCTGTCGAGATCGAAGTAGATCGGCGCCGTGAGCGACGCACGAGCGGCATCGCGCGCAGCCGCGCCTTCATCGGTCGTGGGCGCGGGCGCCGGAGGCGGCGGG
>DASXQD010000300.1:0-3132 GCA_036493195.1 Gemmatimonadaceae bacterium
GAGCCCGAAATGCATCTGCGAGGCGCAGTCGCCAAGACGTTCGCAGATACTGAACTTGGCGACACCCGACCAGTGCTCACGCTCCTCGCCAGTGCCGTGGTATTGCTCTTGCTGATCGCCTGTCTGAACGTTGGCAACCTCCTCCTCCTGCGCGCATCGTCTCGCGCCCGCGAGATCGCCGTGCGCCGCGCGCTTGGTGCGGGTTACGCCGACATCGTCCGGCAACTCATCGCCGAGTCGATGCTTCTCGCGATAGCCGGTGGCATTGTCGGATGGGGACTCGCTCTTCTCCTCGTGCGCGCGCTCGTGACACTTGCGCCACCGCAATTGCCGCGGCTGGACGAAATCCGGCTGAGCGGCGCGCCCGTGTGGATGGCGGGAGTGGTCGCGACAGGGTCTCTGTTGCTATTCGGAGTCATTCCTTCGCTCTTCGCCGGTCGGAGCAATCTCGCCTTGCCGCTACGGTTCGATTCGCGCTCGGGTCGCGAGTCTCGGCGGCGACGCATCGCGCGTCAAACGCTCGTCGCGTCGCAAATAGCCCTCGCCACAGTCATGCTCGCGGGCGCGGCACTTCTCGCGCGAAGCCTCGCGCGCCTGGAGTGGCAGCCCACCGGTTACGATGCAAGCCACTTGTCGATCCTCAGCTTCACGTGGAGCGCACGAAAGGTGGATTCGACAGGAAACCTGCTCGAGCTCAGCGACCGCCTCATGCGCCGCGTCGAGGCGATACCCGGCGTCTCCGCGGTCACACCGATCGTGATTCCGCCGCTGCTTGGCACAAGCATATGGCAGTGGCGGTTCGACAGAGAGGGCCAAACCGCCGCCGAGGCGGCGACGAATCCGTCGATTCCGATCGAGACGGGAGGTCCGGACTACTTCAAGACCTTCGGCATACCCGTCATTCGGGGACGCGCGTTCAATGATTCAGATCGCGAGAAAGCTCCCGCGGTCCTCATCGTGAGTGAGAGCGTCGCGAGGCGTTTTTGGCCCGGTGAGAACCCCATCGGCAAGCGACTTCGCACTGCCAACATACCTGATGGAGGTCCGCCGTGGCGCACCGTCGTCGGTGTCGTGACCGACACGCACCTGCGTTCGCTGCGCGCCGCATCACCCACCGTGTACTTCCCCTGGTTGCAGTCGACGTGGCAAGGCTATCTCGCGATTCGAACCGCAATCCCGCTGAGCGCGTTGCTCCCTGCACTCCGTCGGGCGGGCGCGGAGGTCGATCCCGACGTACGCCTCTGGCACGCGCAAACCATGGACGAAGTGCTCGCGCAACCACTGGCCGAGCCTCGGCTCGGTACGCTACTCATGGCGACGTTCGGGCTCGTGGCGCTTCTCCTCGCCGCGATCGGACTGTACGGCGTCATGACGGCGATGGTGCGTGATCAAACCCGCGAGATTGGCGTTCGCATTGCGCTCGGCGCGACGCCAAGCCTCGTACGTAATAGCGTACTGCATCGGGCCGTGATCGTGCTGTGTGCCGGTGCCGTTGCAGGGCTCGTCGCGGCACTGTTGTTGTCTCGCGCTCTCGCGTCACTGCTCTATCACGTGAGCCCAACCGATCCCGTCGCACTCGGCGGGGCATGCCTGCTTCTCGTTGCGGTTGGCGCGGCGGCGGCGTTCCTCCCAGCGCTGCGCGCTACCGCAATCGATCCAATGGAGGCGTTACGCGCCGACTGAGGATGACATCCGATCATCGCTCTCCGCGGGGAATAGACCATGTCGCGTGAGCCACGCTGGCGCCGCTACCTCAGGTTCTTCGGACGGGATGTGAACGCCGACATTGCCGACGAGCTGCGGTTTCACCTCCAGCAGCGGATCGCCCAATACGAGTCTGAGGGCCTAACGAGAGCAGACGCCGAGCGCGCGGCGAGGGAACGCCTCGGTGATCTGGCGTCGGTCGAGCAGGAGCTGAGACAGCATGATGAAGCACTCGCCCGTCGAGGGCGGTGGTTCGAGCGACTGGCCGTCCTCGGGACCGATCTGCGCTTTATGCTGCGTGCGCTGCGCCGTTCGCCGAGCTTCGCGCTCATTGCGATCGTGACCCTTGCGGTGGGCATTGGGCTCTCGACGGCGGTGTACACCGTCGCCGATTCGATCCTCCTGCGTCCTCTGCCGGTTCGGGAGCAGGACAAGCTCGTGCTGCTCTGGGGAGAAACTCGCGTCGGCCGCTTCGGCGATCTCCCTCTCGACTACCCCGAGGCCCGCCAGTTCGCCCGGCAGACACGCGCGCTCCAACAAGTGGCGTTCGTCACGTACGAGGGGGCGTGGCCAGTCCCCGTACGCCTTCACGACCAGCTCGTGCGCATGCGGAGAGCGCTCGTTTCCGGAAACTTCTTCGACGTGCTCGGCGCCCGACCACTCCTCGGCCGCACTCTGAAGCCTGGGGACGACATCGTTGGCGCTGCGCCTGTCATCGTGCTTAGCTACGCTGGTTGGCAACGCGCGTTCAGCGGCGATTCATCGATTGTCGGCCAGCGCTTCCAGAATCAGCTCGATGGCGTCACGTATACGATCGTCGGCGTCATGCCGCCCGGCATCGAGTATCCGGCGGCCACGGACTTCTGGAGTGCAGTGGTGCCGGCAAGAACGCCGCCGGGCACAGACTCCACCATCGCGGGACTGAGGCTGCTCGGCCGGCTCTCACCCGGCGCATCACTATCGGTAGCTCGGCAGGAAGCGACCGCCATGTTTCGGAGCTTGCGCGTGTACTCGAGGTTTCCCGATGTCCGCGGCGTCGCCGAGCCACTCCTCGGCGTCGTGCTGGGCGATACGCGACCGGCGATTCTGATCTTTCTCATCGCCACCGCGCTCATTCTCCTCATCACATGTGTGAACGTCGGCACGCTGCTTCTGGTGCGCGGCCTTGTGCGAGCTCGCGAGATCGCCGTCCGTGCCGCGCTCGGTGCCTCTCGCGCTCGCATCATCGGACAGCTCGGTCTCGAGAACGCATTACTGGCGCTTGGCGCAGGCATTCTCGGAGTGCTGCTCGCGGCGGCAACCGTTAGGCTGTTTCTGGCGTTCGCACCCACGGCGGTCCCGCGGTTGGATGAAGTAAGCTCCAATGCCCAGGCCCTGGTCGCTGGCATTGCCGTCACGAGCCTGACGATGCTGCTCTTCGGACTCGCC
>DASXQD010000301.1:0-28689 GCA_036493195.1 Gemmatimonadaceae bacterium
CCACAGTGCTCGGCAACATTGTCGGAGGCGTGGTGTTCGTGGCGATGTTGAATCACGGACAGGTCTCGAGCAAACGAAGTTGACCGGTTCCGCCGTGGTGGTTAGCCTTTTGCCTCAGTGTCAGGTATCCATCCGTCCGAACTCAGCGTTGCTGAGGAAAGTGGCGGCTCGTCGCAACTCGCAATGAATGGCCGAAGCGTGCTCTTCCATACCAATGGCACCCGTTCGATGACGCGCACACTCAGGCTTTTTGCCTCGAGTTGTGTGTTGCTCGTCGTTCCGGCCGTTGTGCACGCACAGGATGGAGCGCGCGAGGCGCCGGCGTACGATTTCAAGGCGCTCGACGCGGCCAAGCCTTTCGCGGCCTTCAGCAACTCGGCGATGAGTCTGCGCGACAGTCTCGTGGCGCTTGCGCGCGCGCAGGTCGGTACACCGTACGTGCATGGCGGAGAGTCCCCGTCGCGCGGCTTCGACTGCAGTGGTCTCGTGCGCTATATCGTTGCGGCGCTTCACATTGTCGTGCCGCGCACGGCTGCCCGCCAAGCCCTCGCGGGGATCGCGGTGCCCAAGGATACGGCCGCGATGCTCCCCGGCGACCTCGTGACGTTCGCGCGCGGCAAGGGAGCCGCGTCGCACATCGGGATCTACGTGGGCAATGGCCGGATCGTGCATGCGAGCACGAAGGCGGGCGAGGTCATCGAGACGGAGCTCACGCCGAGGGTCGCGGGACCCAAGCGGTGGAAGAGCACGAGGCGCGTGCTCTCGGATGATGGGTCGACGGTCGCCGTGGCGGTGGCGGACAGCAGTTCGTAGGCGGATCGGGTGCAGAGCACGCGCCGGCTCATGGCGGCGATTCGCACCTTTAGTTAGCCTTGCGGGCCGCAGGACAGGGCGTCAAGATGTCGTGTTCTCACTCCGACCCCCAACTGACGCGTCTTGGCTCACGCTCCGCTTCCCATTGCTCCACGCCGGTTCGGCGAAACGATGCGTCGCGACGCGTGGTGGGTTCAGCCGGCGATCGTCTTCGTCATCCTCTCCGCCTTCATCGTCTACGCGACGTGGGCTGCGTTCCAGGGACGTCACTACAGGTACGGGCCATACCTATCGCCCTTCTATTCTCCCGAGCTGTTCGGAGACCCCGCCCATAGCTGGTTCGGTGCAATTCCACGGTGGTGGCCGCGCTGGGTGGTGTTCTCACCAGCGCTGTTGATCCTTCCCTTCCCGGGGCTGTTCCGACTCACCTGCTACTACTATCGCGGCGCCTACTACAAATCGTTCTGGGCCGATCCGCCGGCGTGCGCGGTGGGCGAGCCGCGCGCGCGCTACATCGGCGAGCGCCACCTGCCGCTCGTGATTCAGAACGTGCACCGCTACTTCCTGTACGTGGCGCTCGTGTTTCTGGTGATCCTGTCATTCGACGTGTACCAGGCGCTCTGGTTCACCAACCCGGCCACCGGTCGGGTGTCTTTCGGTGTTGGCGTGGGGACATTGGTGCTCGCCACCAACGTCGTGCTGCTCAGCAGCTACACGTTGGGCTGCCACTCGCTTCGCCACATCGTAGGCGGGTATCTCAAGCAGCTCTCGCGTCATCCGGTGCGCAAGCGGGCGTACGACTGCACCAGCTGCTTCAATCGGTGGCACATGAGGTGGGCGTGGATGAGTCTCTTCTCCGTCGCCTTCGCCGATCTCTACGTGCGGCTCTGCTCCATGGGGATCTGGACCGACTGGAGACTGTTCTGATGGCGGAGTATCAGAGCACCGATCACGATGTGCTCGTGATCGGTGCCGGCGGCGCCGGACTGCGGGCCGCGATCGCCGCGTCAGCCGCGGGCGTATCGGTGGGACTCATCTGCAAGTCGCTGCTCGGCAAGGCGCACACGGTGATGGCCGAAGGCGGCGTGGCCGCGTCGTTGGGCAACGTCGATGACCGGGACAACTGGCGCGTGCACTTCGCGGACACGATGCGCGGCGGTCAGTACCTCAACAACTGGCGCATGGCCGAGCTCCACGCACGGGAGGCACCGGATCGCGTGCGCGAGCTCGAAGCATGGGGGGCACTGTTCGATCGCACGCCCGATGGACGCATCCTTCAGCGAAACTTCGGCGGCCACAAGTATCCGCGTCTCGCGCACGTGGGCGACCGAACGGGGCTCGAGATGATCCGCACGCTCCAGGACCATGGCATCCATCAGAAGATCGACGTGTTCATGGAGTGCACCGTCATCAAACTGCTCAAGGACGGTGAGCGCATTGCGGGTGTCTTCGCCTACGACCGCGAGCGTGGCCGCTTCCGTCTCTTCCGCGGAAAGGCGGTGGTGCTGGCCACGGGGGGAATCGGGAGGGCGTTCAGGATCACGAGCAACAGCTGGGAATACACCGGCGATGGCCTCGCGCGTGCGTACGATGCCGGCGCCGAGCTGATGGACATGGAGTTCGTGCAGTTTCACCCGACCGGAATGATTTGGCCGCCGAGCGTGCGCGGACTGCTGGTGACGGAAGGCGTGCGCGGAGAGGGCGGCGTGCTGCTCAATCGCGATAATCGTCGCTTCATGTTCGACGAGATTCCCGAGAATTATCGCAGTCAGACCGCCGACAACGAGGAAGAGGGGTGGCGGTACACGCAGGGTGACAAGAACGCCCGACGTCCGCCGGAGCTGCTCACGCGAGATCACGTGGCGCGCTGCATCGTGCGCGAAGTACGTGAGGGACGTGGCAGCCCGCACGGGGGTGTGTTCCTCGACATTGCGTGGATCAAGCGCCAGCTGCCGCACGCGGCCGAACACATCAAGAAAAAGCTTCCCAGCATGTACCATCAGTTCAAGGAGCTGGCCGACATCGACATCACCACGACGCCGATGGAAGTAGGCCCGACGACGCATTACATGATGGGTGGGATCCGAGTGGATGGTGAAACGCAGATGTCCACGGTCGATGGACTGTTCGCCGCCGGCGAGTGCGCCGCGGGGCTGCACGGCGCCAACCGGCTCGGAGGAAACTCGCTCTCGGATCTGCTGGTGTTCGGCAAGCGAGCCGGCGATCATGCGGCCGCCTTCGCCCGCGCGCACGGCTCGCCGCAGATCAACGAGGCCGCCGTGGACGAGGCGGCGCGTGCCGCGCTCGAGCCGTTCGCGCGCCCAGCCTCATCGGACGGCGCTGGCGCGTTTCAGGTTCAGCAGGAACTGCAGGGGACGATGCAGGATCTGGTCGGGATCGTGCGCAACGAAGCCGACATGCAGCGCGCACTCGGCGCAGTGAAGGAGCTGAGCCGGCGGGCGGCCCAAGTGGCGGTGGCCGGAAACCGGGAGTACAATCCGGGGTGGCACACCGCGCTCGACGTGCTCAACATGCTCACAGTGAGTGAGGCGATCACACGCTCGGCGCTCGAGCGGAAGGAGAGTCGCGGCGCGCAGTTCCGTGAAGACTATCCCGACAAGAATTCCGAGTACGGGACGTTCAACATCGTCGTGCGCAAGGGCGCTGACGGGCACATGGAGCTGTCTCGCCGTCCGATTCCACCGCTGCCCTCCGAGCTCGCACAGATCATCGAGGAAATGCGCTGATGCCGAGCGACTTGCAACCGCCTGCGAGTAGCTCGCGGGCCACGTTCAAGGTCTGGCGCGGAGATGCGAGCGGCGGACAGCTGGTGCCGTACACCACCGAGGTATCCGAAGGAATGGTCGTGCTGGATGCGATCCACCAGATTCAGGCCGAGCAGGCGAACGATCTGGCCGTGCGCTGGAACTGCAAGGCGGGAAAGTGCGGCTCCTGCTCGGCCGAAGTGAACGGGAAACCCAGGCTCATGTGCATGACTCGGCTCAGCGATCTGAAGCTCGATGAGCCGGTGACCGTGGAGCCGATGCGTGCCTTCCCGGCCGTGCGCGATCTGGTGACGGATGTGTCGTGGAATTTCCGGGTGAAGAAGACGATTGCGCCTTTCGCTCCGCGCACACCCGACGCTCCGGATGGCACGTGGCGGATGGCGCAGTCGGATGTGGACCGGGTGCAGGAATTCAGAAAGTGCATCGAATGCTTTCTCTGCCAGGATGTCTGTCACGTGCTGCGGGATCATCAGATGCAGGAGGAGTTCATCGGGCCGCGCTTTCTCGTCTACGCGGCCGCGCTCGAGATGCATCCGCTCGACACGATGGACCGAACGGAGGAGCTGCGGCAGGCGCACGGCATCGGCTACTGCAACATCACGAAGTGCTGCACCAGCGTGTGCCCCGAGAACATCACCATCACCGACAACGCGATCATTCCACTCAAGGAGCGCGTCGTGGACAAGTTCTACGATCCGCTCGGGCGTTTGGTCAAGATCTACAGCCGGCGAACGCTCGGCGAGTGAAAGCTCGGCGCGCTGAGGAGCGATAGATGTCAGAGCTCAAGAAGATCCGGAAGGACGCGGTGCCGGCAGCGCTGCAGAAGGCAGAGCGCTATCGGCTGATCAACGATCCGTGGTCGGCGGAAAGTATCTGCCTCGACGTGCTCGAGGTCGAGCCGGAGAACCAGCAGGCGTTGATCGCGCTGCTCCTGTCGTACACGGACGAGATGATGGAGCAGCCGGGCGAGGGACTCCGGCGAGCGCGCGAAGTGTTGCCGCGGCTGTCCGATGATTACAAGCGAGCGTACTACGCCGGGATCATCGCCGAGCGTCGCGCGAAGGCGCATCTGCGACGCGAGGATGCCGGAGGGGGCACGCTCGCCTACGGCTGGCTTCGCGAAGCGATGGACTGGTATGTGCGAGCCGAGGCGATCCGACCGGCCCAGAACGACGATTCGATCCTGCGCTGGAACGCCTGCGTCCGCCTGATGGCTCGCCGCCCGCAGGTGAAGCCGGCAGCGGTGGAGTCGTATGAACCGGGACTGGAGTAGCGGTGGCGACCGGGGTACCCGCTTATTGCTGACATAGCGTCGCTGAGTTATGTTAACAAGCTGTACCCGTTGGTCTTCCACTACTCCATACGCTCCTTCATGCCGATTCGCGGTCCCCGTCTCAGGGTCATTCGACGCCTGGGCGTTCAGCTCCCCGGTCTTACTCGCAAGGATGGCGAGCGCCGTCCATATCCGCCTGGCCAGCACGGCCCGACGGGCTCGAAGCGCCGCAAGACCAGCATGTTCCGCCGCCTCCTCGAGGAGAAGCAGAAAGTCCGCTTCAACTACGGAGTCACGGAGACGCAGCTTCGCCGCTATTTCGCGGAGGCGCAGCGCCTTCCCGGCAAGACCGGCGACAACCTGCTCGCGCTTCTCGAGCGTCGCCTCGACAACACCGTCTTCCGCCTCGGATTCGCTCCCACGATTCCCGCCGCGCGCCAGCTCGTCTCGCACGGGCACGTTCGCGTCAACGGCAAGAAGGTCGACCGCGCGAGCTTCCTCGTCGAGGTCGGCGAGACGATCGGACTTCCCGAGGGAAAGATTCGCGAGCGCGCGGGCGTTCTCGAGTCGGTGACGCGCGGACCGCAGGTTCGTATTCCCGGCTACCTCGCGCTCGATCCCGACGACAAGTTCACGGGTCGCGTGATCGGTACGCCGTCGCGCGCGGACATTCCGTTCGTCGTCAACGAGGCTGCGATCGTGGAGTTCTACGCGCGGTAGGCACTGACTGCACGCAGCGCAAAAAGGCCGGCCCGGAATGATCCGGGCCGGCCTTTTTCATCGAAGATTGGAATGCGTCAGTGCGTGCAGCCAGACATTGGCAGCACGGCGTAGCGAAGCCCCGTGTCGCTCGAGTCGATCCGCAACAGGAACGTCGACGGTGCGTGCGCATCGTGCGGCTTGAGGTTCGTCGCAATCACGGAGGACAGCTCGCGCTGCGACGCTTCGGGCAGATCGCTCTGCGCAACGGACATCCCCGAGAGCTCCCCGCTTCCCGCGAACTGCAGCGCCATCAACTCGTAGCCTTTCGGAATCGGTGCCGCGCTGGCGATGAGCATGCGCACGACGCTGCTGTCGAGAACCGCATCGGCCGCCGGCAGACCGGGTACGGAGACTGGATCGCACGCGGGCGCGGCTGCCGCTGCCGGAGCTGCGGCGGCGTCAGTGGTGGCAGCGGGGGTCGCAGACACGAGCGTGGCGGGTGTCGCCGCGGCAGCGACCTCTGATGCGGGCGATCCCGGGAACGAGACCGTCCAGAACAGCTGGCGGAAATACTTCACATCTGACGGGGCATTGGAAATGAGCGCCACGAACACCTCTCGCAGTTCTCCCGTCGCGTAGAAGCGCGCCACGGCGGCGAACTGCGGGCCCGCATTTCCCGATGCGGAGAGTCCAGGGTCCTCCACCACCCAGTGATACATCGTCATCGTCACGCGGCGACCGGCGATGACGGTCTCGCATTCCCCCGTTTCGCCGACGTCGTGGTAACGCAAGAGCCCCGTGCCGCTCCCCGAGCCCGTGATGATCGACCTATGCTCACCATTGACATAGCGGTGAGTATCGCCGTTGCTGCCATTCGACACAAAGCCAGGAGGCACGAGCAGCGTCAATCCGCCCGCCTCATCGCGCGACTGCCACTTGTCCGTTTTCATCTTTGGCTGGCTGCACATGTCGTCCGTGGGTCGAGTCGATGCCTGAACACGGGAGGCGACGATACAGGCTGCGGCGAAGACCGAGCAGCTGAGAACGAACCGGCGCATGAGAGTCTCCTAATAAAGGATGAGATCGCCAAACGTCGGCGCTGTACCCTAAGATCGGTACGCCAAAACGCAAGGCTCTGCTCGCTTCAGGACTCTTTCGCCATGCCAAGCGAAACAGCGGCCGAGCTGATCGCCTCTCTCCACCGCTGGCCTTTCTCCCCCTCCTTTGCGTACCTTCCCCGCGACTCTCTCCTTTCCGGAGCACCGATGCGCGCACGAGCCGTTTTTTGCCAGACCCCTTTCGCGATGGCCATCGCGATGCTGACCGCTTTCGGATGCTCGCGCGACGGTGGCGCCGCAGCCGACAGCGCATCGACCGCGCCCGCTGTCGCTCCCGCCCCGGCACCCGCTCCGCGGGCGCAGATGGGGATGATGATGGGCGACTCGGCTATGATCATGCTCGATGGCTTCTGCGGCGCCGATGCCGGCGACTCGGCGGCAAACGCGCGCGTCGATCTCATCGTGAACGGCGATGCCGCGCAACACGCGTCGCAGGTGATGGTCAATGTCGTGCCGGCACCGGCGGGCGATCTGAAGGCCGAGCTGGTTGCCGGGCGCGATGCGCGCGCCATGTGCGGCGGGCACGCGCGACGGATCTACATCGGAGGCACCACGATGTTTCTCGGCAACCCGACGCTCACGCTCGCGAGCGCGGCGCCAGTGACCGTGGCCGCGCGCAGCACGCTCGGCGCAATGCTCGGCGCGCCTCTCGATGTGAGGCCCGGACAGAAGGGAGCGGTGCTCAAGTGGGACGCCGCTCCCGCCGCCAAGCCGTAAGCGTTATTAGCGGAGCTGGGTGTCCGTGCGCGCCCACGGAATCAATTCCAGGCGCTCGATCGAGATCGGCTTGTTCGTGCTCTCGTCGATGCCGAATTTTTCGGGCGTCTGATACAGGCGCTCGAGCGCGGCATCGATTTCCGCGAGCTCCGCGGATTCGCGGGTCGCATTCGATGCCTGGATTTCCGCATCGATGGTGTCGGTGCCGAGATCGGCGGGATGGAACGGCAGCTTGGTGAGATCGCCGGATTGTTCCTGCTCATCCTCCGCCGCCTCGGCGCTGGTGTATCGCTGAAGCTCGCGCTGCAGCGCTGCGCGCTCTTCCAGGAGACGCTTCTCGAAGTGTTTGAGCTGTGCTGCGGAGAGTGCCATCGGTAGCATCCGTGCGAGAGTGATGTGATCGCCAACGTGCCTTGCTGTTAGGCAAAGGGCGTTCCGGAAGTCAAAAGGAAAGCTGCACGCCTGTCGTCAGGAACCGATCCATCTTCCTCCGCCCCGGCTCGGGATCGTTGTCGAAGTTGAGTACGTAGCTCGCCTTGAGCGCGATGTTCCTGAAGAGTGGTGCGACGATGCTGGTAACGGAATTGACGCGAAGCTCGCGTCCCTGTTGCAGATCGGGAAGAATCTCCAGCAGCTCCTCACCGTACGCTTTCGGCGCGAAACTGTGCCGATAGCTGCCGGCGACGCGCCCGATCGGCTGTACGACGCCGGAGTCGGTGGTCGAGCGTTGTTCCACCAGCCCGACGCCGAGCTCGGCGCCGAGCGTGTCCGTGGAGGTGCGAATCGGGTGATAGAGCGCGCCGATTCCTTCCTGGAATCGGCGATCGATGCTGGCGAAGGTGTTGCGGTCGAATTCGAGCAGCGCGTAAGTGCCCCAGCGGTTGCCCAAATCGCGGTCTCCGCGAAGGCTTCCGTGCCAAAGACTCGCGGACTCGATGCCGTTCGTCCGTCCGTACACGATCGCAACGCTTTGCGCGAGCCGAAGCGCCTTCACCGGTGCATAGGTGAGCGCTTCGCCGACGTTGAGCGTGGTAACGTCGGTATTACCCGCGGCGTTCACGAATCCGATGTCGCCGCTCCCGGAAAGCTGATGTGTCGTATCCGCGGCCTGCGCACGGGCGATCGATGTGAGCAGCAGCGAAACGAGCGAGATCACGACCCCGCGTGCAAACCAACATTTCATGATCACCTCTGGTAGAGTTGCAAGGGAAGATGAGGGACCCACAAGAATAATTCCTTGACTGATGTAACCCTGTCGACAGATTCCGCGCCTAATTTCTGCGGCGAGCTGCTCCGCACCTTTCATATCCATTCACGATGACGCGCATGAACTCCTCGCTCCAACGCTCCCGACGCGCAGCACGAGTTGCCTTCCTGGCGCCCCTGCTCGCTCTCGCGGTCGCCGGCCGGCTCGCTGCTCAGAGCAGCGAGCCGTATCACCAGATCGCCTCGTACCAGCTCGGTGGGGACGGCGGCTGGGACTACCTCGCGCTCGACACGGCTGCTCATCGGCTGTTCGTGGCTCGTGGCGATCGTGTGATGGTGATCGACGAAAACTCCGGCAAGCTGCTGCACGAGATCACCGGACTGCATCGCACGCACGGCATCGCGTTCGACTATGGCGCCAAGCACGGCTTCGTCACCGCGAGCGGCGACAGCTCGGTCACGATGTTCGATCTCGCTACACTCGAGGTCCTCGGCACCGTGAAGGCGGGCGCCGGCGCCGATGCGCTGATCTTCGACCAGGGATCGGGACATGCGTTCTCGTTCAACGGCGGCGGCAACAGTGCATCGGTGATCGACGGTCGCACGGGCAAGAGCATCGCCACCATCCCGCTCGGCGGCCGTCCCGAGTTCGCCGCGTCGGATGGCAAGGGCAAGGTGTTCGCGAATCTCGAGGACTCGAGCGCGATCGTCGAGATCGACACGAAGACGAATCGCGTCACGCGCCACTGGACCCTTGCGCCGTGCGAATCGCCATCGGGACTCGCGATCGACGTGGCGCATCATCGGCTGTTCAGCGGTTGCGAGAACAAGATGATGGCGGTGTCCGATTACGATGCAGGGAAAGTGATCGCGACGGTGCCCATTGGAAGCGGCGTCGATGCCGACCGCTTCGACCCCGGCACGCAGCTCGCCTTCTCCTCGAATGGAGAGGGATCGCTCACCGTCGTGCACGAGGACAGCCCGAACAAGTATTCGGTGGCGCAGACGGTCACCACCCAACGCGGTGCGCGCACGATGGAGCTCGATCCTGCGTCGCACAAACTCTTCACGGTGACGGCGAGCTTCGGGCCGGCGCCGGAGCAGGCCACCCCCGAGAATCCTCGCCGGCGCCCGCCGATCCTCCCGAACAGCTTCGTGGTGCTGGTGTTCGGGCAATAACCACGGGCGCCGCTCGCGCGTAGCTTTCCATGATGCGCGTTCTTCTCGTCGAAGATGATCGTTCGCTCGCCGACATCGTGGTCGCCGGCATGCGGGAACAGCACCTGTCAGTCGTCGTGGCCACGAGCGCACGCGCGGGACGCGAGCGTGCGGAGCTCGGCGATTACGATGTGATCGTGCTCGACGTGATGCTGCCGGACGGCTCGGGATTCGAGCTGTGCGCGTGGCTCCGCGAGCACGGGATCGCGACGCCTATTCTGATGCTCACGGCGCGTGATGCGATTGACGACCGCGTGCTCGGCCTCGAAGCTGGCGCCGACGACTACCTGATCAAGCCCTTCGCCTTTCGCGAGCTCGTCGCCCGCGTGCGCGCGCTCGGGCGGCGGCGCCCCGCGATCGCGCCGGCCGAGCATCAGGTCGCGGACCTGCGCGTCGACCTGAAGTCGCACACGGCCTCACGCAACGGAACTCCGATCCGGCTCACCGCAAAGGAATTCGCTCTGCTCGAGTTCTTCGTGATGCACACGGGCATGGTCGTCGATCGTGCGGCGATCACGGCCCACGTGTGGGATGAAAATCACGATCCGTTCACGAACGTGCTCGAGGTGCTCGTGCGACGCCTGCGTCGAAAGATCGACGACGACTTCGAGCCCAAGCTCATCCACACGCTGCGCGGATCGGGCTACCGCTTCGGGCCGTGACGCCCGCCGGTGTGCCGGACGCGCGAGGCTCGCGACCGTCCGCCGCCGCCGCGCGTGCACTCCGCCGGCTGCGCCGCCGCGTCACCGCGTGGTACGTCGGCACGTTCGCGCTCGTGCTCGCGATACTGGGCACACTGCTCTTTGCGGCACTCGCGCACGACGTATCGGTGACGCTCGATGCGTCGCTGCGCGCGGCCACGAGAGAGATCGAGCACGCGGCCGACCGCCGCGAAGAGGAGCGGACGGCACCGCGCAAGGCGGGAGACGATGAGGTCGTGGAGCTCAGAATTCCGGATCGCGATCTCTACCTGTTCGATCTTTCGGGGCGCCCGCTCACGCCGCCAACTGCGGACAGCATGGTGCGGGCGCTCGCACGCGAAGCGGCTGCGAAGGGCTCGAGCACGAATCGGTGGGACGCTCCGCAGGATTCCACGCTGCAGGCGTATGCCGAGCGCTTCACGACGAACGGCGGCCATCCGTACGTCGCGGCGGCGGTGGTGAATCGTGATACGATCGACGATCGCTACGCGATGCTGCTCGCGCTCGCGGGTGCGCTGGGCACGCTCGGTCTCGTGCTCGTGGCGAGCGGTGGCTGGCTGCTCGCGAGAAAGTCCGTCGCACCCGTGGAGCTCTCGATGGAGCAGATGCGACGCTTCATGGCCGACGCCGCGCACGAGCTCCGCACTCCGGTGGCGGTGATCCGCAGTCGCGTGGATGTGACGCTCGAGCGGTCCCGCGATGCCGCGGCGTACGAGATGACACTCACGGAGCTGCGCGCCGAAGTCGAGCGACTCGCGACGCTCGTGAACGATCTCTTCACCCTCGCCCGGGCGGACTCCGACGGACGAGTGTTCACGCCGGAGCGTGTGCAGCTCGACGAGATCGTGCTCGAAGCGGTGGCCACGGCTGGATGGATCGCATCGCGGCGCGAGATCACGCTCGACGTCGCGGAAGCCGAGGAGGCGGTGATCGACGGCGACGCCGCGCTGCTGCGCCAGCTGGTGATGATACTTCTGGACAACGCGATCAAGTTCAGTCACGTGGGCGGCAGCGTGGAAATCTCCGTGCGCGCGGAATCAGGCGCGGCCACGGTGGTGATCCAGGATGAGGGAGTTGGCATCGCCAATGCCGATGTGCCTCATGTGTTCGAACGCTTCTACCGCGCGGAGAGCGCGCGGGGCGCGACCACTGGCGCCGGTCTTGGCCTCGCGATCGCGAAGTGGATCGCGGACCTGCACGGCGCGGCGATTATGGTTGCTGAGGCGCCGGAGCGCGGCACGCGCGCGACCGTGCGCTTCGTGTCACTGGGATGACAGCTTTGCGACGCATCGTTCTCCCGATGTCATCGCGCTGTTCCATCGAATCGAGTATTTCCGCGATCCCGTTGCGCGCACTCGTGTGCGCTGCGCTGCTGCTCGGAAGCGGACTGGCAGCAGTGCGGGCGCAGCAGGCGACATCGCTCTCTTCGATCACGCGAGACAGCGCGATCTCGCTGGCCCTGGCGCACGGCTCGCGCGCCGCGATCGCGAGCGCTGCGGCTCGCTCCGCGGTTGCGCGCGTGCGCGAGGCCGGAGCGGTCGCGAATCCGCTGCTCTCCGCATCGTACAGCAAGTCGCTGCCGCAGTATCACGCGTCGGTCGACTTTCCCCTGGACTTTCTCACGCTGCGCGGACTTCGCGTTGCATCGGCACGCTCATCGAGCGACGCGGCGCAGCTTCGCCTCGCGTTCGAGCGCGCGGCAATCCGGCTCGACGTCGATACATCGTACACGATCGCTTCCGCGCGGCGCGCCCGCGCGCGACTCTCGTTCAGGAACGCGGTGGACGCCGAGAGTCTGTTGACCATCGCCACCGTACGCCGCAGCGCGGGAGACGCAAGCGATCTCGATGTCGACGTCGCACGCATCAGCGCCGGACGCGCGAGAAACCTTGCCCTCGCGGACTCGCAGGCGGCGGTGGCGGCGACGCTCGAGCTCCAACAGGCGCTCGGCCTCTCCGCGAGCCGGCAGACGATCGCCCCTGCCGACAGCCTCGACGTGCCGCAGCTCGATGCCTTGCACGCGCGCGATTCGGCGGATGCGAACGGAGCAACGACGCTCTCTGTAGCCGCGGCACAGCAGGATCTTCAGGCTGCCAATCAGACGCTCGCGCTGGAGCGGCGCAATGTCTGGAGCGGGCTCGCGTTGCAGGCCGGTGTCGAGAACCATGATCCGACGGGCGCCGAGCCGGGGCTTCTGCCGACCTTCGGCGTCTCCATTCCGCTTCCGCTGTTCAATCAAGGCCAGGGCGCAATCGCCGTGGCGCAGGCCGAGCGGGATCGTGCTCGCGCGGAGCTCGCAGCGGCGGAGCGCGAGAGCGCGGCGCTTATTTCCCGCGCGCGCAGCGATCTCGCGGCCGCATCGCAGCGGGTTGCGCGGGACAGACAGCTCGTCGAGACCGCGAACCGCGTCGCGCGACTCTCGTTGCAGGCGTACGTGGAAGGAGCGTATCCGCTGACGACGGTGCTGGAAGCGCAGCGTAACGCGCGCGACACGCTCGCGGACCTGATCGACGATCTCGTCGCCGCCAACACCGCCGCGGCGGCGCTGCGTCTCTACACCGGGATGACACCGAAATGATCGCCAGCTCAGCATCGAGCCGACTGCGCACAGCTGCCCTGATCGCCGCATCACTCGTGATCGGTGCGTGCGCAAAGAAGGATGCCGGTGCGACCGACGCGGAGGTGCCGCCGGTGGTGGGCGTGCGCACAGCTGTCGTGACGCGGCGAGCCGTTCGCGAGACCATCGACGGCATCGGCACCATCACGACGCGTCCGGATCACGTCGCGCAGATGAGCGCGCCGGCAGTCACGCGCGTGACGAAGGTCTACGTCACGGTCGGACAGCGGGTGAAGGCCGGGGCGCCGCTCGTCTCCTTCGATCGCGCGCCGCTCGATGCGCAGGCCGCCGCCGCGCGAACGGCGCTCGATGCGGCGCAGCACAGCCTCGACCGCGCGAAGCGCCTGGTGGACGCGGGCATTGCCCCACGCAAGGATCTCGATCAGGCGGCGAACGAGCTGGCACGTGCGAACGCGGACGCGATCGCGGCCGAGCGCATGCAATCGCGCGCAACACTTCATGCGCCCATCTCGGGGGTGGTGACGACGATGAGCGCAGTGCTTGGAGCGACGGTCGATCCCGCGCAGACACTGATCGCTGTCGCGGATCTCTCGGCGCTCGATCTTCTGATGCCCGTTCCTCCGGATGCCGCGGCCCGCGTGCAGCGTGGCCAGAGCATCGACATGACGGCGCGCACGAGCGGCGATGCCGAGGCGCTGGGCTCTGCGACCGTTGCGGACATCGGCGGTACGATCGACAGCACCGCGCGTGCGGTGGTCGTGCGCGCGCCAATCACGCATCCCGCGCGGCAACTGCGCATTGGCGAAACGGTGTTCGGGCGGATCGTGCTCGCCGCGCACGCGAATGCGCTCACCGTGCCGGCCGAGTCGTTGGTGCCCGAAGGTGAGGGACTCAAGGTATTCGTCGTGGACGCGGCGCACGTGGCGCACGCCACGCCGGTAACCGTGGGCGTGCGTGATGCGGGCTTCGCGGAGATCACGTCGGGGCTCTCGGATGGCGAGACCGTGGTGACGTACGGCGCGTACGGCGTGGCCGACAGCGCGAAGGTCACCTCCGCGGCGGAGACACCGGGTGCCACGCCGATTCCCGTGGAAACGCGCAAGCCGTGAAGCTGTTCGATCTACTCTCGGCACAGCGTCGCTTCGTCTATCTCGCCGTCGCGCTCGCGAGCGTGGCGGGCATTTGGACGGCGCTGTCGCTGCCATCGGCGATCTATCCCGAGCTGCTCTTCCCGCGGATCACGGTCGTTGCGGGAGGAACGGCACTCGATGCGCGCGAGGTCGTGTTCGCGGTGACGCGGCCCATCGAAGAAGCCGTGACGAGCGTGCAGGGCGTGCGCCGCGTGACGTCGCGATCGATTCGAGGGAGCAGCGAGGTCCAGCTCTACTTCAACGAGCACACGGACCTGCAGGTGGCGCTGCAGCAAACGCAGCAACGTCTCACGCAGGCGCGCGAAGCGCTGCCGCCAGAGGTGCACGTCGAGGCCGAGCGGCTGTCGCCATCCGTGTTCCCGATCCTTTCGTACAATCTCGAGGGCGGCGACCCGGCAACTCTCTACGATCTGGCGCAATATCAGCTTCGGCCATCGTTCTCACGGGTGCCCGGCGTTGGTCGCGTGGAGGTGCAAGGATCGGCCGTGCGTGAGGTCGAGGTGATCGCGGATCCTGCGCGGCTCGCGGCACTCGGGATGAGCTACGGCGATGTGGCGCAGGAGATCAACCACTCGCTCACCGTGGATGCGGTCGGGCGCGTGACGCAAAGCTATTCACAGTATCTCGTGGTCGCCGATCAAGCGATTCGCTCGGCCGACAGCGTGGGCGGGATCGTGCTCGGAAACGGATTGCGAGTGCGCGACATCGCGAAGGTCGCGGTGGGAACTGCGGATCGCGTCAACGTGATCGCGGGCGATGGCCGCCCCGCGGTGCTCATCAACATCACGCGGCAGATCGGCGGCAACACGGTGGCGATTGCCGACAGCGTGGCGGTGATCGCCGCGGGGATCACGAAAACGCTTCCGCCCGGAGTGCGGCTGGTGCCGGTGTACGATCAGGCGGCGCTCGTGCGGGATGCGCTCGCGTCGGTGCGCGATGCGATGCTGATCGGCGCGGTGCTCGCGGTGCTGGTACTGCTCGTTTTTCTGCGCAATGGCCGCGTGACGGCAATCGCCGCATGTTCCATCCCGCTCACGCTCGCGATCACGGCGGGGATCATGGCACGCCTCGGTCAGACTTTCAATCGGATGACGCTCGGCGCCATGGCGATCGCGATCGGGCTCGTCATCGACGATGCGATCGTGATCACCGAGAACATTGTGCGACACATGCGACTCACGCCCGATCGCGCGCAGGCGGTGCGAGAGGCCGTGCACGAGCTCATCTGGCCTGTGACCACCTCCACGCTCACTACCGTCGTGGTGTTCGCGCCGCTCTCCCTGTTGACCGGCGTGGTTGGGCAGTTCTTCGCCGCGCTCTCCATCACGCTGAGCGTGGCGGTGATCGTGTCGCTCATTCTCGCGCTTACGATCATCCCGCTGCTCGCCGAATCCTTGCTCGCGAGGATGGTGCCGGACGGGGAGCTCGCCGCGGCGCGACCTCACTCGCGCAGGGGACGCATCGGCGCATCAATCGCCCGCGCGCTCGACGGTCTTGCCGAGCGCTACGAGCGCTCGCTTGGCGCGACGCTGCAGCATCCTCGCGCGCTGATTGCCGGGGCGCTCGCGCTTCTCGTGGTCGGCGTTCTGATCGAGCGCGTTGTCGGAAGCGGCTTTCTTCCGGAGATGGACGAGGGCGCGTTCGTGCTCGACTACATCACGCCTGGCGGTACCCCGCTCGATGAATCGGACCGCCTCGTGAACATCGCCGAGCGCATTCTGGCGGCCGAGCCGGAGGTGGCCAGCACATCGCGCCGACTGGGCGCGGAGCTCGGGCTGTTCGCAACGCCGCAGAACATCGGGGACATCGCCGTGCGCCTCAAAGGGCTTCGCGATCGCACGCGCTCGAGCCAGGAGGTGATCGACGACGTGCGAGTCAAGATCAATCGCGCGGCGCCGCGGCTGCACATCGAGTTCGTTCAGATTCTTTCCGATGTCATCAACGATCTCTCCGGCGCGGCCAAGCCTGTGGAGATCAAGCTGTTCGGGACCCAGCTCGACACACTCGAGCGCTACGCCACGACACTCGCGCCAAGGCTCCAGGAGGTAGAAGGCCTGGAAGATTTGAACAGCGGTGTCAGTCAGCCCGCGTCGGAGATGCATCTGCAGGTGCGATCCGCGGAGGCGAGCCGGATCGGCCTCGATCCGCAGGAGGTATCGAATGAAGTGAGCAGCGCGCTCCTGGGCGTGAGCGCCGGAGCTCTGCGGCTCGAGGACCACACCATAGGCGTGCGCGTGCGTGCGCCCGACGCGTTCCGGTATACGCCGGCCAGCCTCGATGTGCTTCCCATCTACAGTCCGGCAACGCACAGCACGACCCCGCTCTCCTCGATCGCGACGGCGACGCCTACCGTCACGCGCGCGGAGTATCATCGCGAGAATCAGCAGCAGATGATCGCGCTCACGGCGGATGTGAGCACGCGATCGCTCGGCGCCGTCATGGCCGACGTCAAGCGCGTGCTGGCGCGGAATCCGCCCCCCCGGGACACGCGCGTGGAGATCGCGGGACAGTACGCGAACCAGCAGCGCTCATTTCGCGCGCTCATGCTCGTGCTCGCTCTGGCAGCGGTGAGTGTCGTTGCGATCATGCTGATTCAGTTTCGCTCGTTCATCGAGCCGCTGCTCATCGTGCTCGCTGCTCCGGTCTCGTTCGTGGGGGCGGTCGGTCTGTTGTGGATCACGGGTACGCAGCTCAACGTCTCGAGCCTGATGGGACTGATTCTTCTGATCGGCCTCATCGTGAAGAACGGAATCATTCTGCTCGATTTCACCGAGCTTCGCATGCGACACAACGGGGAGCGGCTGGAGGACGCGATTCGCCATGCCGCGCGCGTGCGCCTCAGGCCGATTCTCATGACCACCCTGTGCACACTCGCCGGACTCATTCCACTCGCGCTCGGACTTGGCGCCGGAAGCGAGCTGCAGAAGCCGCTCGCGATCGCCGTCATCGGTGGTCTCACGCTCTCCACTCCGATCACGCTCTACCTCGTGCCGACGCTGCTCGTGGCCATTCGCGGTCGAAATTTTCGCCGGCTTGCTGCCGAGCCGGTGACTGCGTGAGAACCCTCGCTCGTTTCGCGCGCACGGCGCTGCTCGCGGCCGTCGCCGCGATCGCACCCGTCGTTGCGCGTGCACAGAGCGCGCAGCCGATCGCGACGGCAGCAGCCGACAGCGTCCATCATCGTGCGCCGCTCTTCACGCGTGCCGATCCGTTCATCATCGGTGCATTCGTTGCGGGTGCGGCGGCGATTGGACCATTCGACAGAAGCATCGCAACGGAGATTCGCGAGCCTTCCGCACAGAACGACAAGACTGCCGCACGCGCAGCGAGCGCATTCAACTACATCGGAAGCAGAGGCGTGGTGATCGCAGGGCTCGCCACGTATGGCATCGGGCGGCTCGGGCATTTCACGCGTGTCGCCGATCTCGGGCTGCACACGTCCGAGGCGCTCTTCGTGAGCGCCGGCGTCACGTCGATCCTCAAGGGCTTGGCCGGGCGGCAGCGTCCCGGCATCGCGGGCACCGACGATCCCGACGACTTCAAGTTCGGTGGAGGATTCGGAAAACACGCGAGCACGTCCTTCCCTTCGGGACACGCAACCGCGTCCTTCGCGTTCGCGACACTCGTGACGCTCGAAACGCATCACTGGAAGCCGAGCTCCAGCTGGTACGTTGCGCCGGTGATGTTCGGCGGCGCCATGATGGTGGGAGTGGCGCGACTGTATTCGAATGCGCACTGGGCGAGCGACGTCGTGATGGGAGCGGGAGTCGGGACGTTCACGGCGCTCGAGGTGTACCGCTTCAATCACGTCACGAATCGGCACAATCGCGTGAACCGCTGGCTGCTCACCGCCGTGCCGAGCGTGTCACCCAGCATGAGCGGAGGCGCGACACTCGGCTGGACCTTCGCTGCGCCTCGATGATGATCGAAAGTGATTCGGCACACCCTCTCGCTAGAGGCTCGAGCCGCGCTCGCTGTCGAGATGCTTCATGAGTGGCGTCGGATATCGATCCCCCGCGGCTGCACTTGGCGGAATGGCGCGCTCGATTTGTGCGAGATCGTCGCTCGAGAGCCGGACGTCGAGAGCGCCGAGTGCCTCCGCGAGTTGCGAACGGCGCCGCGAGCCGATGAGCGGGAGAATGTCCTTCCCTCGCGAGGCCACCCACGCGATAGCGAGCTGCGCGACCGTCACGCCCTTTTCACTGGCAATACCGCGCAGTGCGTCGACGAGTGCGAGATTCTGCGCGAGGTTGTCGCCCGTGAAGCGCGGGTGATTCGCGCGAATGTCGCGCGGACCCGCCGGCTTGCCGCTCCAGCTGCCGCTCAGTAGCCCGCGCGCGAGCACGCCGTACGCGGTAATGCTGATTCCGAGCTCGCGAGTGGTCGGCAGGATCGCCCGCTCGATGCCACGAGAAAAAAGTGAGTACTCGATCTGCAGGTCGCAGATCGGATGTACCGTCTGCGCGCGACGAATCGTCTCCGCACCGGCCTCGGAGAGCCCGACATGGCGCACGTAACCTCTCGCGATCATTTCCGCGATCGCACCCACGGTGTCCTCGATCGGCACGATCGGATCCACGCGAGAGAGGCGATAGATGTCGATGTGATCGGTCCCGAGCCGGCGCAGCGAGTACGTGAGGAAGTTCTTCACGGCATTCGGGTGCCCGTCGTAGCCCAGAAAGGCGCCATCCGGATCGCGCAGCGCGCCGAACTTCACGCTGAGCACTACCTTGCTTCGATCGCGAGTGGCGAGAGCATCGCGCACCAGGAGCTCGTTCGTGCCCATGCCGTAGAAATCACCGGTGTCGAGCAGCGTGATTCCCGCGTCGAGTGCGGCATGAATCGTGGCGATGCCCTCGTTGCGATCCGAGGGTCCGTAAAGATCGGACATGCCCATGCAGCCGAGTCCGAGCTCGGAGACGACGGGGCCGGTGGAACCGAGTTGGCGCGTTCGCATCTTTGATTGAAGTGGTCGTTTGCCGGACGTTCGTTCGTTTCGTCTATCTTCGAGGGTGCACGCATGCAAGACAATGGCTCACGCAACCTCGCGCTCGTGACCGGCGCATCGAGCGGCATTGGCGCGGAGCTCGCACGCGAGCTGGTGCGTCACGGCCACGATGTCGTGATCACCGCACGACGCGCACCCGAGCTCGAAGCGCTCGCGACCGAGCTGCGCACGTCTGGCGCGGTTGCAACTGTGATGCCGAAGGACTTGAGTGCTCCCGGCGCAGCGCGTGAGCTCGCGCGCGACCTCGATGCGCGGGGGCTGCGAGTGGACGTGCTCATCAACAATGCCGGCTTCGGCGACGTGAGCGCGTTTGCGCGCGAAGATCCCGACCGGATCGAGGCGATGCTGCAGCTCAACGTCGTCGCACTCACGTCACTCACGCGCTCGTTCCTCCCCGGGATGCTCTCGCGCGGCCGCGGTCGCGTGATGCTCGTGTCGTCGACGGCGGGGTTTCTGCCGGGGCCCAACATGGCGGCCTACTGTGCGTCGAAGGCGTACGTGCTCAGCCTCGGCGAAGCGCTCGCCCGCGAGCTTCGTGGCAGCGGCGTTACGTTGACGACGCTGTGCCCCGGTGCGACGCACTCCGGATTCGCGTCCGCATCGGGCGCCGAGTCGCTGCCGCTGTTCACGAGCAGCCTCGTTCCGAAAATGAGCGCCGCGAGCGTCGCGCGCGCCGGCTACGAAGCGATGATGCGCGGCAAACCAGTGCTCGTCACCGGAATCACGAACAAGTTCGTTGCGCTGTCCGGGCGCGTGTTCCCGCGCGCCGTCGTGTTCCCCGTCGCGCGGCTTCTGCTCGGAGATCAGAGTTGACGCAGCGGGCGATCGATTCGCGCCGCAACGCAGCCATCGTCCTGGTGTCGGGGGTCATCACCACGGTTCTGTTCGCGGTGCTCACCGCGATGGTGATCGAGCACGGAACGGCGGTGGTCGACCGCGAGATGATTCTCTCGCTGCGCACCGATGCCACGCCGATCCTCACCACGTTCCTGCTCGCGGTCACCTTCACCTCGGGCAAGCTCGCGATCCCGGCGCTCATTCTCTTCGCCGCGGTGCTGTATCGACAAAGCGGAGCGCGCACCGCGGGATACTACATCGGCGCGTGCGTCACGGCGGAGCTGTTGAACGCCGTTCTCAAGCACGCCATTTATCGCGTGCGCCCGCACGGAGTGAGCCCGCTGCTCACGGCCGCGGGAGGCTACTCCTACCCTTCGGCCGACGCGATGCTCGCCGTCGTGATCTTCGGACTCGGTGCGCTGCTGTTGACGAGGCAGATGCGGTCGGGGGCGATGCGTCTCGCGATCATTGGCGCGGCGGCTCTCTTCGTGATCGCCGCCGCCATCGCGCGCGTGTATCTCGGCGCGCATTGGCCCGCGGACGTACTCGGCGGCGTGCTCGCGGGCGTGGCGTGCAGTGCATTCTGGCTTCGCGCGCTCTGGCACTCAGCCGGCAACACGGTCAGCGCGCAGTGAGCTCCCTCATCAGCTTCACATCGTCGGTCTCGAGCGCGCGCTCAGCCCGCAGGCACGCGAGATCGCGACCGAATGTGGCGAATGCCACTTCCTTTCCGTTCTCGCGGTAGGCGACCATCGCATCTTCCTTCTGAATGTCACCGGCGACCACGGCGTCGGCGGCCGTCCCCGCATGGCCGACGTATCTGATCTCCTTGCCGAACTGTGCGGTCCAGAAGAACGGAACGTCGTCATATCTGCGTTTCGCACCCAGCATGTTCTCGGCAGCGCGCTGCCCCTGTCGCTCAGCCACGACGAAATGCTCGACGCGCACGCGTCCACCGCGATACGGGAAAGACGCGATATCCCCCACTGCGTAGATGCCGTCCGCGCTCGACTCGAGGAACTCATTGACGATTACGCCGTTGTCCACTACGAGCCCCATCTGCTTCGCGAGCTCGAGGCTCGGCCGCACGCCAATGCCGATCACGACCATGTCCGCCGGAAACTTCGCGCGATCGTCGAGCGTGACGTCCGTCGCGCCGATCGCGGTCACCGATTTCTGCAATGAGAAGGTCACGCCGTGCTCCTCATGCAGCGACTTGATGTACGCACCGAGCTGCTCGCCGAACACCTTCACGAGCGGCACCGCTTCCGGCGCCACCACGTGCACGTCGAGCTCGCGCGTGCGGAGCGACGCCGCAACCTCGAGACCGATGAACGACGCGCCTATGACCACTGCTCGCTTTCCCTTCTCGCACGCGGCGATGATCGCCTCGCTGTCCGCGAGTGTGCGCAGATAAAACACGTGCTTCTGATCCGCGCCCGGAATCCTGAGCGCGATCGGGCTCGCGCCCGTGGCGAGCAGCAGCCGATCGAACTCTCGTGTCTCTCCATTCTCGATCGTCACCTTTCGTGCAGACACGTCGACGGACGTCACGCGCGTGCCGGTGAGCAGCTCGATGTCGTGCCTCTTGTAGAACGATGAGGAGTGGAGTGGCAGCCAACTCTCCTCGGCGGTGCCCGCGAGATAGTCCTTCGAAAGATTCGGACGATCGTAGGGCGTCGCGGGATCGGCGCCGAGCATCGTGATCGTGCCGGCGAATCCACGGCGCCTCAGCATCTCGGCGGCCGCGTTCCCCGCCACGCCGGCACCGACGATCACCACACGCTTCACCTCGGGTGAGGGAGGCGCTGTCGGTGTGCCCGCGAGCGGAGTCGCCCCATCAGGTGCCTTGATCTCGCTCGTGACCACCACCGTATCACCGCGGCGTTCGATGTCCCATCGCGAGACGGGACTCAGCGCCGGCGCGCGAAGCGCTTCTCCCGTGCGCAGACTGAAACACGCATGATGCCACGGACAGCGCACCGTGTCGCCCACGATGAGCCCCTCGCCGAGTGGACCGCTGTAGTGCGTGCACGTCGCGCCGATTGCGAAGATCTCGTTTCCTCGCCGCGAGAGCAGGACTGCCTGTCCCTGCGCGTGTCCCACGAGCATTCCGCCGTCGGGAATGATGGACACAGGCACGCCCGCCGCGAGATCAGGACCCTGTAGTTGCTGTTCGCCGCTCATGATTCACGCTCTCGCACTCGGGTGAAATGCAGTGCCCGGCAGTACGCACCGCGGGCTCGTTCTTGCAACGCAATCAACGGCGAGCACACACAATCGGACAGGTGAAAAGATGCCGAATCAGCGACACGATCCAAGCGAAAGCCACGAGCACATCGACGAGCAGCATCTCGCGAAGGCCAACGCGCCGCTCGCGAAGGAGCACAGGAGGGAGCACGAGCCCGGGCGCAAAACGGAGGGGCTGCAGGAGAGCAGCGAAGGAAAACCTGACGCGCCGAAGAAACGCGATCACGGCTGACCGCATCGAAGGCTAGCGGCGCGCGAGCCATTGGAGCTCCTGCACGATGGCTCGCCATATGGTGCGCACGAAAAGCGTCACGGGCGAGCTGCCGCCGAACGCGGCCGTGATCGCCCAGAGCGCGCGCATCGAGAAGGGCGCACGATCGTCGATCGCGATGATCTCCTCCCACTCCTCCGGCGCAAACTTCGTCTTGAACCGATCGAGACCGTCGAAGTCGTAGAAGCGACGGCCGTGCGCGCGCACCCATCGCAGCACGAGTCGCAGCCACGGAGGCACGGTGGGATCCGAGAATCGGGACTGCCTCGAGAGAGGCGCGAGCCCCAGCGTCACGTACTCGGCGCCCTCGCTCGCCAGCGCATGCATCGCTGCGTCGACGAGCAGCTCCGATGTGCCATTCGGAGCGCCATTCCCGCGCACGATCTGCTCGATCAACCATCCCCTGCGCGCCGGAACCGGCGATGCCACGAGATACGACACTGGCGTCTCATGGCGCGCAGCGACGAAGACGCGACGGTCGCGGGTCAATGCGATCGTTTCGGTCTCGATGAGAAAGTGGAGCGGCGGAAGTCCCAGCCCCGCCAGCCATTCGTGCAGCAGCTGCTCGAGCACCGGATTCTTCTCTGCCCGCTCAGAGCTCCATTGTTTGACGATCACGCCCTTGTTTCTCGCGCGATTGAGCTGTGCGCGCAGCGAGGCGCGCCGCGCGACGATCTCGCTCCAGCGGCGCGGATCCCAGCTTGGCTGCGCGCCGAGCCCGACGGTGCCGTGCGCTCCTTCGAGGCGAAGCGTCTCCTCGAGTCGTTCGCCGGCACCGAAATAGCAGACGCGATCGCCGCAGCCGCGCGCGTCGGTTGCGAACTCCGCCGCCACGTCGTGCAGTCGCGCGGGCGCGCACACCGGCGCGCCCGCGACCACTCGCACTCCGCTCCGGCGCACGTAGCCGATCACGGCGTCTCCCTCGGCGGAAAACCAGTGCGCAATTCCTGGATTGAGAATCTGGTACGCCGTCGCATTCCAGCCGTGTTGGAGCACGAGCTCGCGCGCACGACTCACATCGGCATGGCTCACCGGCGGTCCACCATGTTCGAGAATATATCGGGATCATTCGACAGCGGTGGCGCGTTCACCCGGTTCGAGGGCGGCCGCGGCCGCGCAACTGTACAGCAGACGAAATGGTCATCGGGGAGTGAGCATGGCGAAGATGCGCGCAGTTCAGGTGTCGAAGGCAGGTGGTCCTCTCGAGCTCGTCGAGAAAGAAATCCCCGAGCCGGGCGCGGGCTACGTGCGAGTGAAGGTGCACGCGTGCGGCATCTGCCACAGCGATTCACTCACCATCGAGGGGCATTGGCCGGGCATCGATTATCCGCGCGTGCCGGGCCACGAAGTCGCCGGCGTGATCGATGCGATGGGGGCTGGCGTGCTCGGCTGGAAGGCCGGCGATCGCGTAGGCATCGGGTGGTACGGTGGAAGCTGCGGCTACTGCGACCGGTGCCGTCGCGGCGATTTCGTGGCGTGTCTCATCAAGCCGCAGATCTCGGGCATTTCATTCGACGGCGGATACGCCGAGTACATCGTGGTGCCGAAGGAAGCGCTGGCGCACATTCCGGACGAGGTGTCGTTCGCCGATGCCGGTCCGCTGATGTGCGCCGGCGTGACTACCTTCAACTCACTGCGCAATAGCGGCGCGCGTGCCGGCGATCTCGTTGCGGTGCACGGCATCGGCGGACTGGGACATCTCGGCGTGCAGTACGCATCGCGGATGGGATTCCACACCGTTGCGATTGCGCGCGGCCAGGACAAGGCTGCGCTTGCGAAGAAGCTTGGCGCACACGAATACA
This sequence comes from Gemmatimonadaceae bacterium, assembly GCA_036493195.1. Lineage (GTDB taxonomy): Bacteria > Gemmatimonadota > Gemmatimonadetes > Gemmatimonadales > Gemmatimonadaceae > FEN-1250. Next base: position 24,432 of record DASXQD010000301.1, read on the forward strand.
TCGACAGCACGGCCGGCAATCCCGGAGCGGCGCTCGCGAAAATGGGCGGCGCCAAGGTGATCCTCACGACGGTCACCAGCGGCAAAGCGATGGGTGAGGTGCTCGGCGGGCTCGGCGTGGATGGCAAGCTGCTCATGGTCGGTGCATCGCCAGAGCCGATCGCCGTCACCTCGATGCAACTCATCGGCGGACGCAAGTCGGTTGCCGGATGGCCGTCGGGATCCTCGATCGATTCAGAGGACACGATGCGATTCAGCGCGCTGACCGGCGTGCGGCCGATGATCCAGGAGCTGCCACTCGAGCGCGCGGCCGAGGGTTACAAGCTGATGATGGACAACAAGGCGCGCTTTCGTGTGGTGCTCACGATGAGCGACAGGGCGTAGTGGCAAGGGCTGGACACGAATCGAACCAATGGTACGAATCGAACCGAGCGCGGGGGGGGCTCTGTGCATGGAGAGTGGTAATTCTTTGGGTGGCAACTGAAGCAATTGCAACGAAGCGCTCCACACCCTGCAGTTTCCAATTAAAAGTCAGTTGCCCTTTTCTCGTACGTTCTCCTGCGCGATGCCGCCCGGATTGTACTGATTCGATTCGTTCAATTGGTTGGATTCGTGCTCCGCAATTGGCAGTTGACCTATGAACGCTTTGGCGGCGTGCCGCAGTCGAACTTTCCCGACGATTTTCCGTCGTTCGTCGCGAATGCTCCGGTGTGTCCGTCCGGATTGATGGTGATGGTCCCGAGTCCGCCGTAGCTGTCCACGAGCGCGGTATTGCCGAGATAGACCGCGACGATCTCGTTTGGATAGCGGCCGGGACCCGTGAACGGCGCGAGGCTCGCGTGCATCTCCTTCGCCATCGTCGCCTTCGGTCCGATCGTGAACGCGAGCAGCGGCAGGTCGCTGCGACCCCAGTTCGCGGTTAACGTGCCGTCGCTCAGGATGCGACAGAAGCCGTTGCCCGCTGTTCGCGCTTTCGGCTTTTCGATCGTTGCATTCACTGTCGACGTGCCCTGCGCCGCTGCACTCGCGCTCACGGCACACATGGCAAACAGTGACACATACAGAATGAGTTTCGCATGTACGCGCATCGGATTCTCCTGGAGAGTGCTCTCGCACGCGCCATCATGAAATCCGTTGCGCGCCCTCTCGATCACGGCATCACCGGCAACACGATGTGCGACGGAAGCGCTGCGGATGAGTACACGCGCTGCGTCGCCTTCACGAAGTCCGCCGCCGTCGCCTTGTAGATGCTCGGCACGAATTTCTGCGGGTTGCGGTCGATGAGCGGGAACCACGTCGACTGCAGCTGCACCATGAGCCTGTGCCCTTTGAGGAACACGTAGTCTCGGTCGCGCAGCGGGATCTTCCATTCAACCGGCTTGCCCGCCACCAGTGCGCTCGGATGCTCGTAGCTGGTGTTGTAGCGACCGCGTCGCACCTCCATTGCCACCGGCAACTCGTAGCCGTTCACGGATTGCGCGTACTGCCCTGGCGCAGGTCCCTCCTCCTCGTTCCACGCATTCGGCGTCGCGTTCTCGGGATACACGTCGATCAGCTTGACGATGAAATCCGCGTCCGTGCCCGATGTGGATGCGAACAGATCCGCGGCCACCTCGCCGGTGATCGTGAGATCGTGGTCGAGCGGTGCGCTCACGTAGCTCAGCACGTCCGGCCGATTGTCGACGAAGCGCTGGTCCGCGATCTCCCATGTGCGCCAGTCGCCCGCGGGATAGGTAGGCGATATCGGCCGCTGACGATATGGCACCGGGTTGGCGGGATCAGACACGTACTCGCGATACGTCGCACGTCCGGACGACGCCGGCTTCGCGAACGAAAGCGTGCCGTCCGTATGCAGATAGAGGTTCTGAGGCTTCGATTGGCGCGGCGGCCATTCCGCGTACGTGCGCCACGTGTTCGAGCCCGACTGAAAGGTGGACGCACGCCAGCTGGGTTTCTCGCCTACGCCGTGCAGGTAGTAGCGGAAGAAGGGCGCCTCGATCGTTTCGCGAAATTCGCGCGACGTCGCATGTCCGCCATTCGACATCAGGCCGAGGCTGTCACCCCTTTCGCGCTGCCACTGCCCGTGGAACCACGGGCCGGCAACCATGAAGTTCGTGTGATCCGGATCGTGCTCCGCCGCATGCCGGAAGATCTGCCATGGCCCCCACGGATCCTCCTGATCCCAGAAGCCGGCAACGTTGAGATTCGGAACCGTCGACGCGTGGAGCTGGCGCACCCAGGCCTCGCGCTTCCAGAAGTCGTCGTAATCGGGATGCGCGACCTCGTCGTTCCAGTAGGGAATGGCGCCGTGCAGGTACTTGCTGTTGAGATTCGAGACCGGGCCAAGCGCGAGATACCAGGAGTAGCTGTCGTACGTGTCGAACGCGAAGTGCGTGTTCTTGTTCTTGTCCGCCTGCTCCATCACGGCGTACTCGAACGAATAGCTGTAGCGCAGCGCTCCATACCGATGATCGTCGTCGTTCATCCACTGATCGACGGGTGACGCCTGCTCGCTCATCGCCTTGAGCGCAGGATGCGGATGCAGGAGCGCCAGCGCGGTCGTGAGCCCATCGTACGACACGCCGTACATCCCCACCTTGCCGTTGTTGTTCGCCACGTTCTTCACGAGCCAATCGATGCTGTCGTACGCGTCCGTGGTCTCGTTCGTGGACGTGGAATCGGCGAGATTCACCTGCGACGTCAGCTTGAACACCCCTTCCGACTTGAAGCGCCCTCTCAAGTTCTGAATGACGAAAATGTAGCCGTCGGCGTAGAGCTCCTTGAGATTCGCCGCAACTTGGGCGGGCGCGCTGTCCGGAACGCCGTATGGAGTGCGACGAAAAAGAATCGGAAGCGGGCCAGTCTTGCCCACCGGCGTGAGAATGACGGTTTGCAGATGCACGCCATCGCGCATCGGGATCATCACTTGCCGGTACGTGAACACCGGCTGTGGCGCCGGTGACTGCGCGCGGGCGGAGGTAGAAGCCAGCAGAACGACGGCGATGGCGAGATTGCGCATGAAGCTCCCGGACGTGACGAGGATGCGCAGAAGATACTGCGTGTCGCTCGGGGCGCGACTCCGTCAGGCGGGATTGTCGATCAGGCGGCGGCTGGCAGGTCGTTCCGGGTTGCCCGTGCGAACCTCGCCGCGAGTAGCGAGACAGAGACCGCGAACGCTACCGCCCGGAGGCCCATCGCTGGAAATCCGAGCACGCTCACGAGCATCGCGGAGATCAGGAGCGCGCCGATCGCGGAGATCGCGGCGACCGCCGGCGTTTGGGGCGTGGAGAGCATGCGCGCCGCTCCGCGAGCGCACGCCAGCAGCATCGCGAGCGCGGCCACCGCGATCAGCGGCGCGAGCGAGTGCGCATCGAGATCGTCCGACACATCCGACCAGGAGCTCACCAGCTCCCCGGCATTTTCGTAGTGCGTCTGATAGTGCATCTGATAATTCGACTCGTAAGTCGCGCGGTACGCCTCGGTCACGCGCGCCTGTACCTCATCCGCACTCGGAAGTTCGTCGCTCTGGTGCGCGAACGGCCCGTTGGAGAGCTGGAGCATCGTTTCGCACGACACGAATTGCACCCCGAGCGGCGCATCGGTGCTCACGAGCGTGAACGCCGCCGTCGCGGCGCCGACACCTAACGAGAGCAGCGCCGTCGCCAGAATCGTGAGTCCCCAGCCGCCTCGACGCTCGGAGCCGCGCGGGCTCATCTCGCAAAGAAGATCCTGCATCACAGTCTGCCCGCGTTCCGTGCATGGTGTCGTGAGCGGTGGCTCTCGATCGCATGTCACTCGTATGCCAATTGGATGCGCAAACGGGGCGAAGGGTTTACATCGGCGGCATTTCGAGACGGAGCGCTGCCACCCATCGGGCTGCTCGCCTTGACAGCGGTCGTCACGGAAGAGCAGACTCGGCTTCTGTAATCCCTCGCCAATCCCCTCGCACCCACCTCATGCGCCTTCGTCTGTCCTTCGTCGTGCTCATCGCGTCCGTCGTTCCGATGGCTGCCTCCGCACAACAGCGTGCGTCCACCGTTCCCCTTCTTCCCGAGCCCACCGTGGTCGCGCTCGCGAGCGAGCTCTCCGGCGCATCGGCGAAGCGCAACCTCGAGTTCATCACCCGGCAGCACCGGATGCGTGCGTCGAAGGGCTTTCGCGCGGCTGCGGAGTTCGTCGCCGCGCAGGCGCGACAGTACGGGCTCGAGGAGGTGACGGTGCACGAGTTTCCCGCCGACGGCCACACGATGTACGGCACG
>DASXQD010000302.1:0-2918 GCA_036493195.1 Gemmatimonadaceae bacterium
GCGTGTGACACCTCCCTCCCTCACGATCGCGCGGGCCACACGATTGGAGACGATCGAAAAATCATCGTTTGGAAAGGTCTCACCGCTGGTGAGGCCGAGGCGGAACGGCGTGCCCACGCGGCCGAAGTTGGTGGCAGAAATCAGCCAGGTGTCGTGCGCGAAGGCCGTGACGACGGAGCCGAGCGTGAGCACGACGGCGCTGAGCGCGATCGCGGCGCGTCGAAAGCCAGCGCCCTTGCGGCGATCTGGTTGATCTCTCATCCAGACCATAGTAACCTCTCCTCGGTCCCGGCGCATGTGACCGGCATCCCCGTCCACCGTGGGAGATGTGCATGCAGGAACCGACAAATCCGATATCGGCGTGGGAGAGCTTCTACGTTATCGTGGGCTCATCCGGCGCTGCGCTCACTGGTCTTCAGTTCGTGGTGATCGCGCTCACCACCGAAGTGCGCAGACGACGCTCGACCGCTCAGTTCGACGCGTTCGGTACACCCACCGTCGTGCATTTCTGCGTAGCGCTGCTGGTATCGGCAATTCTCAGCGCGCCGTGGCGCGAGCTCTCGAGCGCCGCACTCGCGATTGGAATCGCAGGCATCTATGGGCTCGTGTACACGGCCATCGTCGTGCGTCGCGTTCGACGACAGACAGTCTACGCGCTCGTGTTCGAGGATTGGCTCTTTCACACGGCGCTCCCGTTTCTCGCATACGCCACGATGTTGTCGGCCGCGCTCACGCTGGTCCATCACACGGAGGATGCCCTGTTCGGCATCGGATCGGCATCGATCCTGTTGCTGTTCATCGGCATTCACAACGCGTGGGACTCGGTGACGTTCATCGCCGCGAATCCGGAAGACGTCGATGCGGGAGAAACGATGCCGACGGAAGGCGTTGGGATTGGAGACGAGTCGCAAGCCACGTAAGCCGCGCTCGCGCCGCACTCGATGCAGGCCGACTCTGCGTTAGAGCGGATCGATCTGGTAGACCGCAGACGGTGCGATCCCCAGGCGCAGCTGCATGCTGTAGCCAACCCGGTGCGCGAAGGACTTCATTCGCTCGGTGTTCGGCCCGGCATACGATGCGTCCAGCGTCGCTCCGAGCGTTGCCAACCATCGCTCGAAATGCTCCGTGCGCAGCCCCGGCATCTCGAGATGCGGACGGAACGCGTTCCCGGTGTATCGCCCCGAGTGAAAGAGGAGCGTGGACCAGAAGTCCGCGATTCTCGGAATATGCGCCGTCATGTCCAGCGCCTCGAAATACGGCGCGAGTAGCGCGTCCTTCGCGATCGCTGCATAGAACTCGACCAGGAGCGCCTCGAGATCCTCATCGCGAATATCTCTAGGCGGAGATGAAGAGGCCTCGTGCGGCGCCGGCTGAGTCCGCGGGGCAGCCACACGATCGAGGGCAGGCACGATCGGCAGAGTCGACATGCGCGAAAGTTGATAGAATTTCATGGCGCGATGTACCCCCGCGCCCACGGCGGCACTGATCGTCCGGAGCACCACGTGAGTAGCGTCGTCTTCACAATCGGTCACTCCACTCGAACGCTCGACGAGCTCGTGTCGCTCCTGCGCGACAGCGGGATCACGCGGCTGGTGGACGTGCGCTCCATTCCGCGCTCGCGGGCGATGCCGCAATTCAACATCGAAACGCTACCGGCCGCTCTCGCGGCGGCGGGAATTCGCTACCAGCACCTGCGCGCGCTCGGTGGACGGCGCCACCATCCCAAAGGCGCGCCGCCCTCGCACAACACGTACTGGCGCGTTCCGGCCTTCCGCAACTACGCGGATTATGCGGAGACGGATGAGTTCCGCGCCGGATTGATCACGCTGCGCGAGCTCGCGCGGGAGGATCGATGCGCGATCATGTGCGCCGAGGCGGTGTGGTGGCGATGTCATCGCCGGATCATTGCCGATTATCTATTGGCCGAAGGCACGCCTGTCGTGCACATCATGGGGCCGGGCAAGATCGTGCCGGCAACGCTGACGCCGGGCGCGACCGTGCAGACGAACGGAACCTTGCGCTACCCGTCGGGCTCGGAAGTCGCGCAAGTATAGAGACATCTTGAATCGATACACCTGGCGAGTGCGCATTGGTTATTATTCGTGCATCTCTGCCGATTGGAACGGTCATGCGAATTGCATTGATCTCTACTCCATTTCTGGCCGTTCCACCGCGACGCTACGGCGGCACCGAGCTGATCGTATATGAGTTGGCGGAAGGCCTGGTCCGACGCGGACACGACGTCGAACTGTTCGCCACGGGCGATTCCAGAACGTCGGCCGATCTGCGTTTCCTATACGCGGACGCGCAATGGCCGCCGCAGATGCTGCCCGATCTGAACCATGCCTCGTGGGCGATGCAGCAGGTTGTCGAGGAAGGCCCCTTCGACATCATCCACGCACACTCTGCCGTCGCACTGGCGTGCTCTCGCTTCGCCCCGAGCGCTCCGATGGTCTACACCATCCATCATGTGCGAGACGAGCAGCTGTCGGCCTTCTATCGCTACTACGCGGATCCGCAGTACATCGCCATTTCCGAAGACCAGCGCAGGCGTGAGGTGCCTCTGCCCCACATCCACGTCATCCATCACGGTCTCGATCCCGCAAAATATCAGTACACGCCCAGCCCCTCAGGCGATTACCTCTGCTTCATCGGCCGCTTCGCCGAGATCAAGGGACCGCACACGGCGATCGATGCGGCTCGACGCGTCGGGTTGCCGATTCGCGTCGCTGGAGAAGTGCATCCGCCGGATCAGCGCTGGGCAAACATCGAGCTCGAGCACAGACTCCGCCAGGAGCACGTCTCCAATCTCGGTGCAATCGGCCAGACGGCCAAGGCGGCGCTTCTCTCTCAAGCGCGCGCACTCCTCGCCCCCGTCGAGTGGAACGAGCCCTTTGGCCTCGTGCTGATCGAAGCCA
>DASXQD010000303.1:0-5051 GCA_036493195.1 Gemmatimonadaceae bacterium
CGCGCGAACGTGATCGCCAAGGGATATTCGGGTGCTCGCGCAGAGCTGGTCGACCTGCTCGCCTCGATGCTCAATGCGGGACTCTACCCCGAGGTGCCCGAACAGGGGAGCGTTGGCGCGAGCGGTGATCTCGCGCCCCTCGCGCATCTCGCGCTCACGATGATCGGCGAGGGCGCGCTGCGCCGCGGTGGCAACGCCGGAACTGCCGCCGCGATGCTCGAGAGCGCCGCGCTCTCACCCGTGGTGCTGCAGCCGAAGGAAGGGATCACGCTGATCAACGGCACGCAGGCCCACACCGCCGTCGCGGCGATGGCGTTGATGGACATCCAGCGCCTCTGGCGCGTGGCGCACGCCGCCGGCGCCATGTCGCTGGAAGGATTGATGGGCACCCCGGACGCATTCGACGAGCGCATCCAGCGCGCGCGCGGGCAGGTGGGGCAGCAACGCTCCGCCACGCTCCTGCGCATGCTGCTCGCCGAGAGCGAGATTCGTGAATCGCATCGCACCGGTGATCCGCGCGTGCAGGACGCCTATGCGCTGCGCTGCATGCCGCAGGTGCACGGACCCGTGCTCGACGCAATGCAGTTCGCGGAATCCCTGATCTCCCGTGAGCTGAACGCCGCCACGGACAATCCGCTCGTCTTCGAGGATGGCACGCTCATGAGCGGCGGCAACTTCCATGGGCAGGCCGTGGCGCTCGCGCTCGATGTGCTCGCGATCGCGATGACGAATCTCGCCACGATATCCGAGCGACGCATCGATCGACTGGTGCATCCGGATTTCAACCAGGGGCTGCCGGCGTTTCTGAGCCCGGAGGCCGGCGTCAACTCCGGCTTCATGATGGCGCAGGTGACGGCGGCCTCGCTGGCGAGCGAGTGCAAGGTGCTGTCGCATCCGGCGAGCGTCGACACGATTCCCACCGACGGCAACAAGGAGGACGTGGTCCCGATGGCGATGGGCGCCGCGTGGAAGCTGCGACGTGTCGTCAACAACGTCGCGCACGTGCTCGCGATCGAGCTGATGTGCGGAGCGCAGGCGATCGACTTTCGCTCGCCGCTCCAGCCCGCGAAGCGCGTCGCGCGCCTGCACGCGCACGTGCGCGAGCTCATCCCGCATCTCGATCGCGATCGCGTCCTGAGCGACGACATCGCCGTCCTTCGCACCGCAATCGGCAATGGCACCTTCGACGACGTGACGCACGTCGCGGATGAGCCGCTTCCCTCAACCTCGATGTTCGTATGAGTGCGACAATGGTTGACGCGCCGGCTGGCGCGCGCCTCGTGCGTGCCCCGCGCGGCAGCACGCTTTCGTGCAAGGGATGGCAGCAGGAGGCCGCGCTGCGCATGCTCATGAACAACCTCGATCCCGAGGTTGCGGAGCGGCCGGATGATCTCGTGGTGTACGGGGGCACCGGAAAGGCGGCGCGGAACTGGGAGTGCTTCGATGCGATCGTGCGCTCGCTCCGCGCGCTCGAGAACGATGAGACGCTGCTCGTGCAGAGCGGCAAACCCGTCGCGGTGTTCCGTACGCACACGACGGCGCCGCGCGTGCTGATCGCGAACAGCAATCTCGTTGGTCGCTGGGCCACCTGGGACGTCTTTCGCGAGCTCGAGCGCAAGGGCCTCACGATGTACGGCCAGATGACGGCGGGCTCGTGGATCTACATCGGCTCGCAGGGCATTTTGCAGGGGACGTTCGAGACCTTTGGAGCCGTCGCGCGCCAGCACTTCGACGGGTCGCTCCGGGGTCGCTTCGTGCTCAGCGCAGGGCTCGGCGGCATGGGCGGCGCGCAGCCGCTCGCCGCCACGATGCAAGGTGCGGCCTTTCTGGGCGTCGAAGTCGACGAGGCGCGCATTGCGAAGCGTGTCGCGAGCGGCTACTGCGACCGGAGCACGCGCAGTCTCGACGAGGCGCTCGCGTGGATGGCGGCCGCGCAGCGATCGGGCGAGGCGCTGTCCGTCGGGCTCGTGGGCAACGCCGCGGAGGTGCTGCCCGAGCTCGTGCGCCGCGGCGTCACGCCGGATGTGCTCACTGACCAGACGAGCGCGCACGACATGCTGAACGGCTACGTGCCGAAAGAGATGTCGCTTGCCGACGCAGCGGCCCTTCGGGTCAGCGACCCTGCCGCGTACGTCGCTCGCTCGACGGCCAGCGTCGTCGCGCACGTCTCGGCGATGCTCGAGATGCAGAAGCGCGGCGCGGTCACCTTCGATTACGGAAACAACATCCGCACGGTGGCGCACGACGCCGGCCTCGCGAACGCCTTCGACTTTCCCGGCTTCGTTCCGGCGTACGTTCGTCCGCTGTTTTGCGAAGGGAAGGGGCCGTTCCGCTGGGTCGCGCTCTCCGGCGATCCCAAGGACCTCTATCGCACCGACCAGCTGATTCTCGAGCTCTTTCCCGAGGACGCGCAGCTCGCGCGATGGATCAAGCTGGCGCGCGAGAAGGTGCACTTTCAGGGACTTCCTGCGCGCATCTGCTGGTTGGGGCAGGGCGATCGGGCGAAATTTGGCGTGGCGCTGAACGATCTCGTGGCGAGCGGCGAGCTCTCGGCGCCCATCGTCATCGGCCGCGATCATCTCGACACGGGGTCCGTGGCGTCGCCGTTCCGCGAGACCGAAGCGATGAAGGACGGCAGCGATGCGATCGCCGACTGGGCGATACTGAACGCACTGCTCAACGTGGCGAGTGGAGCGAGCTGGGTATCGTTTCACCACGGAGGCGGCGTCGGCATCGGAAACTCGCTGCACGCGGGGCAGGTGATCGTCGCCGATGGCACGCCGGAGATGCGCGAGCGGCTCCAGCGCGTCCTCACGAACGATCCCGGCATCGGCGTCGCGCGTCATGCGGATGCGGGATACGAGATTGCGCTCGACACCGCGGCCGAGAGGGGGATCACGCTTCCGATGCTCGCCCGGCGCGAGTAGCGCGCGACTCATGCTGAGCGCGCGCTTCAAGCCGTGGCACGTCCCGCTCTTCGCGGCCAAGTACGCCTATCTGCACGTGCGGCGCTTTCCCGTGCTCGTGCACTTCGAGGTCACGATGCGCTGCAACGCGCGCTGCGACTTCTGCGACTACTGGAAGAACGGCGCGGATGTGGCGCGGAGCGATGCGGAGAGTTACGCCGAGGCGGCGCGATATTTCAATCCCGTCATGATCACGTTCACGGGCGGCGAGCCGCTGCTCCGGCGTGACCTGGAAGAGCTGATTGCGGCGGTGTCGCACGCGATCCGGGTTCGGTATCTGGCGATGATCACGCACGGCGCGATGCTCACGCCCGAGCGTGCGCGATCGCTCTGGGAGGCGGGGCTCAACCAATTCAACATCTCGCTCGATTATCTCGACGAGCGGCACGATGTGGCGCGCGGCATTCCGGGACTCGCGGCAAAGATCCTCGAGACGGTGCCGCGGATGCGCGCGATCGGCATCGATGGCATTCGCTTCAACACGGTGATCAAGCGCTCGAATCTCGACCAGCTCCTGCCGCTCGTGCGGTGCGCCGAGGAGCTCGGGATCGGCGTGTCGTTCAGCACGTACACCGACGCGAAGAATGGCAACACGTCGCATCTCGTGTCGCGCGACGAGCAGCAACATCTCGAGGAGGTCATCGATGAGCTGCTGGCATTCAAGCGTCGCAGGCGTGGTGTCATCGTGAGCTCGGACCATTATCTCGCGCAGGTGCCGCGCTTCTTCAGCGGCGAGATGCACGACTCCTGCAACTCGGGCGTGCGCACGATTCACATCGACCCCGCGGGACAGGTGCGGCGCTGTCCCGATTTTCCAGCGGACTTTCACTGGCGCGACTTCAAGCGCTACACGCCGATCGACTGCAACGCGTGCTACTACGCGTGCCGTGGCGAGGCGCAGGCGCCGCTCACGATCGCCCGCGTGCGCGATGTGATGGCGACCGTGCAATGATTCTCCCGTGAAAGCGTCGTGACGCTGCTCTTCGTCAATGCGAAACAGGTCGTCACGTGCGCGGGCCCGGCGCGCGCGCGCGTGGGCGCGGAGATGCGCGATTGCGGGGTGCGCATCGACGGCGCCGTCGCGGTGGACGGGGAGCGCATCGTAGCCGTGGGTCCGCGGGCCGACGTCGAGCGCGCCCACGAGAGCGCGACGGTGGTCGACTGTGGAGGCAGGGTGCTCACGCCCGGACTCGTGGATTCGCATACGCACGCAATCTTCGGGCGCGCGCGCTACGAGGAGCAGGAGCAGCGCGCTGCCGGCGCCGACTACATGGAGATCGCACGGCAGGGCGGGGGCATTCACGCCTCGGTGCGCGATGTGCGCGCGCGGGACTCGGCGGAGCTCCTGGCGCTCGCGCGGCCGCGGCTGGAGCGACTGGCGTCCTACGGCACGACCACTGTGGAGGTGAAGTCGGGCTACGGCCTGTCGATCGAGGATGAGCTCAAGATCTTGCGTGTGATCCGGCAACTGTCGGGTGAGCTGTCGATGCGGATCGTGCCGACGTGGCTGGGGGCGCACGAGATTCCGAAGGAAGCACGCGCCACGCCCGGTACACGCGCCAGTTATGTCAAAATGCTTCGCGAAGAGATGCTCCCGCTCGTCACGAACGAGCACCTCGCCTCATTCGCCGATGTCTTCTGCGAGCCCGGTGTGTTCACGATCGATGAGACCCGCGAGCTCCTCATCGCCGCGCGAGCCGCCGGCCTCGGGCTCAAGCTCCACGCAGACGAGCTCGCGCCCTCCGGCGGAGCCGAGCTCGCGGCCGAGCTCCGCGCCACCTCCGCCGATCATCTCGCCGCCATCTCCGCCGGCGGAATCCAGGCACTCGCGTTCTCGGGTACCGTGGCCACACTGCTTCCCGGAACGATGCTCTTCCTGGGGAAGGGCACGCGCCCTCCCGCACGAGCCCTGCTCGACGCCGGCGCCGCAGTTGCGCTCGCGACCGATTTCAATCCGGGCACGTCGCCGACGCCCAACCTGCCGTTCATACTCACGCTCGCCGTGAGCGAGCTGCACATGAGTGTTTCGGAGGCCGTGCTCGCGGCCACGGTGAACGGGGCGGCGGCTCTCGGACTCGCCGCGGA
>DASXQD010000304.1:0-2815 GCA_036493195.1 Gemmatimonadaceae bacterium
TTCATGATCCTACTGCTCTCGAACATCATCACCGCGCTCTCGACGTTCTTTCTCGCGAAGGATCTCGAGCTGCTCGTCTCGGCACCGGTGAATTGGCTGACGCTCTACGCAGCGAAGCTCACGGAATCGTTGCTCCACTCGAGCTGGATGATTGCGTTGATGGCCGTGCCGATCTTCGCGGCGTACGGATGGGTGTATCAGGGCGGGCCGATATTTCCGCTCATCGCCATCGTGACCTTCATCCCGTTTCTGATCATACCCGCAGTCGTAGGCGCGGCGATCGTGATCGTGCTCGTGAATGCATTTCCGGCGCGACGCACAAAGGACATTCTCAGCATCGTCGCCGTGCTCACCGGTGCTGGCGTCGTGCTGCTGTTCCGCTTGTTGCGCCCCGAAAAATTCGCGCGGCCGGAGGGGCTGCAGTCGCTCGTCGACTTCATCACGCTCCTGCGCACGCCGACGGCACCGTACCTGCCGAGCGAGTGGGTGCAGCGAACGATCATGTCGTCGCTCAATGGGAAGACGGACTGGCTCGCGCTCTACCTCCTCTGGACGACCGCCGGGGCCGCGCTGGTGATGGGCGCGCGACTGCATCAGTCGCTCTACACATCGGGCTACACCAAGGCGCAGGAGAGCACGCAGCGCTGGGTGCGCGGCCGCATCGTGCGACGCACCGGACACTTCCTGCTTCAGCCGTTCGGCATTCTCCGCCGCGAGCTCGTGATGAAGGAGCTGCGCGTCTTCTTCCGCGACACGACGCAGTGGTCGCAGCTGATCCTGCTCGCGGTGCTCGTGCTCGTGTACGTGTTCAACGTGAAGTTCCTGCCGCTGAGCGGTGCGGGAATCACGACCTTTCTCGTGAACACGATACCGTTCCTGAACCTGGGCCTCGCGGGCTTCGTGCTCGCTTCGGTAGCCGCGCGATTCATTTTTCCGGCCGTCAGTGTGGAAGGACGCACGCTCTGGTTGCTCAAGTCGAGCCCGTTGCCCATGCGCTCGCTGCTCTGGTCCAAGTTCTGGATGGGGACGCTGCCGCTGCTCGTGCTCGCGGTCGGGATCATCGGCGTGACCGATGCGATGCTGCAGGTGACGGAGTTCATCTTTGCGGTCTCGATCTTCACGATCGTCTTCCTGACCTTCGCGATCGCCGGACTCGCGCTCGGCCTCGGCGCCGTGTTTCCGCAGTACGACACGGAGAATGCCGCTCAGATCCCGACGTCGTTCGGCGGACTCGTATTCATGATGCTGTCGGCTGGCGTCGTGGGCGGCGTCGTGCTGCTGGAGGCGCGCCCGGTGTACGGGTACCTCACCGCCGAGGCGTTCGGTGGCCTGCCGGATCCGATGGACATGTACGTCGGCTTCGGACTGGCGGGGCTGCTCTGCCTATTGTGCACGTTCGTTCCGATCACGGTTGCGCTGCGGCGGCTCGAGCGATTGGAGCTGTAGGAGAGCGCTGCAAGAGCGAGCACGAATCCGGCCAATTGAACGAATCGAGTCAGTACAATCGGGACGTGATCGCGCGAGACAAAAGCAACTGATTTTTAATTGGAGACGGCAGGCGTGTAGAGCGCTTCCCTGCAGTTGCTTCAGTTGCCAACCAAAGAATTACCGCTCTCCATGAGCGAATAACCCACGCCGAGCCCCGGTTCGATTCGTCTCATTGGTTTGATGAGTGCTCAGCTGCTCGATTCCCTTCGCCCCTAGGCTGCGAGCGTTTCTCCGCACGCCGCACAGTAGCGCGCGCCAATCTCGGTGATCGGCGCATGGCAGTGCGCGCAGCTCTCGGCGAGATAACGTCCGCACGTCGAGCAGTAGATCGCATCGGGCTCCGGACGCGGACCGCACACGCTGCAGCCGCGCTGGTGGCGGCGATACTGCAGGATCACCGCTTCGGCCGCGTCGCCGATCGGACCCGCGACACCCGCTTCCTCGTCGCGCATCGCCGCCAGCGCCTCTCGCGTGTAGCGCGTCTTGAGCGCGGCATAGTCGCTATCGGAGAGCTTTCCGGTCTCGCGGTCGAACTCGATCTCGCGCAGCGCCTGCACCGCTTCGACACGCGGCGCGGCCCCTTCGGCTTTGCGCGGCCGGCGCGCCGGCACGGAGAGATCGCCGAACAGCGGGTAGAGCACGACCACCAGCGCGATCACCGCAAGCACGGCGCCGACGATGAGAGGCGTCACCGATCGTCGTTGCGCACGAGCGCGTCGAGACGCGCCTGCTCGGTTGGAGTCGCATCCGCGATCGTGGGCGAGATCGCGGGCGCGAGCGCCGGCGCGCGAAGGCGCCGCAACACCACGAGCACGAGCGCGATTCCCGCCAAGAGCGCGACGAATGGCGTGATCCACGCCGCGATGTCGAAGCCGCTGGTTGGGGGCGCCATCAGCACGCGATCGCCATACACCTTCGTGAACGCGGCAATGATCTCCGACGCGGAGTAGCCGCCCGCGACGAGTGCCATCACATCGCGATGCATGGCGGGCGACACCTCGCACGAGAAGTCCGTCGTGCGACAGGTGTACACGTCGAGGTTGCAGCCGCACTGGCAATGCAGATGATGCTCGAGCTCATCGCGCTTCGCCTGGTCCATCACCGGCGCGCCCTTGGCCGCGAGCTGCACGGGCTTGTAGCGATCCGATTCCATCGGCGCATTCGCCGCGCCAGTGTTTACCTGCGACCCCGATTCCTGCGCGGCCGCGATTCGCGCCACGGTGAGCGTCGCCACGCCCACAGCCGACGCGGCAAGAAAGCGGCGCCGGTTCATCAACTCGTTGCTCACGCCTTCTGCTCCGCGGGCTGAAGTACCGTGGAGTAGCCC
>DASXQD010000305.1:0-7907 GCA_036493195.1 Gemmatimonadaceae bacterium
CACGAGTGCGCCCGTCTGGCGGTTCACCACCTGGAGTCCCTGCTCGCGCCAACCCGAGAGGCTCACGACGATGTTGTGCCCGTCGGGAGAGAGAATGGCCGAGAGGGGCATGTTGCCGAGCGGAAAGGATCGGCCGGCGGGGTCGAGTCGCGCGCCGGTGGGGAGGCGCGCGGTGGAGCTGAGCGATGCGGGCATGCTCGACGGCGGGGCGCTCGCGGGGCGTGATGGGCCGGAGCAGCTCGCGAGCGCGAATGCGGCGAGTGCGCCAACAGCCGCACGGTTTTTTGAATTTGAGATCATGTGAGCGTTACGATCCGGAAAGATTGCGTTGAAGGGCTTCGACGGCCTCCTTCGATTCCTTGAGGCCAACGCCCGTGAGCTGGCGATAGCGCTTGATCGCGCCGATGAGCTGCTCTTGCTGGAGCATCGCGAGCAGCTCAGGATCCGCGATCGCTGCTTCGTGCGCCGCACCGGATTGGGGAGGCGCTTCCCAGATCACTTTGCTGCCGGAGCGGCGGCGCAAGGTGATCGCGCCGAACACGAACGCGACCATCGCTGCGAGGATGAGATACCAGTAGGAGACCACGATCCCTCCCGGGATTCTGCTGTCGTCTCCACACGATACGCTCCGCACCGCCGGTCGTCCAACGCATTCGGCGCGCGGAGCGGGCGAGCGGATACGCCCTCTTTCCCGCTCGCCCGATATATCGGGAGATGCCGCGCGGAGGTAAGTTGTCGGTGGCGATTTCCCCAGGCGGCGCAGTGCACGACGTCATGACCCAACTACCCCAGTCCGGCCTCTCTCTCGCAGGCTTCGCGCTCGCGCACGCCGCGTGGAGCATCTCGGACACGGAGGATGGCGAGCTGCTCTGTCCACTGGCGGTGGTCGAGACGCATGCAGGCGCGCGCCGGCTGATGCGGTTCGCGGCGGATTCCCAGGAGGCAGCAATCATCGCGGGCAAGACCGCCATGCGCGAGGCGACGGCGGAAGCGGCCGCGTGGGCGTTCGCGCGCGAGGCCGTGTGGCGCAAGATGGGAATCGAGCAGACGGGCGATGTGCTGGCGGTAGACTTCTGGGCGACCGGCATGCCAGGCGCCGCTACTATAATGCAGCACTTCAATCGTGCGACGAACGGAAGCCGCTTCCGTATTGGTGCAACACCGACGCTCGTCTTCGACGGAATACGGCTCTCGGCCGATGTTGCCGCTCCATCCATTGTCTCGATTATGGCGGGAGTGAACGCGCATACCGCGGTGGCCGAGCTGTGGCCGACGTGGTGCTGACACGAGGCAAATAGAAATGCCAGCCTACATCGTAGTGGAGATCGCGATCAAGGATCAGGCGAGGTACGATCGATACAAGCATCTCGCGCCGCCATCGATCGCGAAGTACGGCGGCAAGTATCTCTCGCGCGGCGGCGTGACCGAAGCGCTCGAGGGCACGTGGTCGCCGGAGCGCTTCGTGATTCTCGAGTTCGCCGATGCCGACAGCGCGCGGCGCTGGTGGAATTCGCCGGAGTATGCCGAGGCGAAGAAGCTGCGCCAGTCCTGCGCGGAGACCGAGATGTTGCTCGTCGAAGGAAAGTTCTTCGATCCCGCGAGCGCGTGACCGAGCCGGTCACCGACCCTCGCGCTCAGGTTCAGTCCGCACTCGGCGACGCATACGTCGTGGAGCGAGAGGTTGGAAGCGGCGGCATGGCCACCGTCTGGCTCGCGCACGACAAGAAGCACAAGCGTCCCGTGGCGATCAAGGTGTTGCACGCGCACCTGTCCGCATCGCTCGGCGCCGACCGATTCCAGCGCGAGATCGAGGTCGCCGCGCGACTGCATCATCCGCACATCCTGTCCGTGTTCGACTCGGGAAATGCGAATGGCCTGCTCTGGTTCAGCATGCCTTTCGTGGAAGGGGAGACGCTGCGCGCGCGTCTCGAGCGCGAGCGACAGCTGCCGATCGACGAGGCGCTGCGGATCACGCGCGAAGCGTCGCAGGCGTTGCAATACGCGCACGAGCATGGCGTCGTGCATCGCGACATCAAACCGGAAAACCTGCTGCTCACGAAGGACGGCAACACCCTCGTCGCCGACTTCGGCGTCGCGCAGGCACTCGGCGTCGATGCCGCGATCGAGGGCAAGCGATTCACCGAGACGGGCATGGTGGTGGGCACGCCGCAGTACATGAGCCCCGAGCAGGCGAGTGGCGAGCGCGTGATCGATGCGCGCACGGACATGTATTCGCTCGCGACGGTGCTGTACGAGATGTTGGCGGGCGAGCCCCCGTTCACCGGACCAAACCCGCAGACGATTCGCGCGAAGATGCTCTCGGGCCCGGCGCCGTCAGTGCGCCGATCGCGCCCGGCAATCGCGTCGAGACTGGACGCAGCCATTGATAAGGCGCTCGCGCCGGCGCCGGCGGACCGGTACTCATCGGTGGCGGAGTTCGCGCGCACGCTGTCGACGGCGGAGATGGCGACGCAGGGCGCGTTGCTGCCGCACTCCGCGAGGCGGCGAGAGCAGGTGCTGGCCATCGCGCTCGCGGCGGTGCTCGTTGCAGGTGTGGTCGGCATCTGGTATCGCTCGCGGCCGCCGGCAACGCCGCTCGGCAATTCCGCGCTCGCGGTGCTCCCCTTCGAGAACGATGGCGACACGTCGAACGCATATTTCGCGGACGGGATCACGGACGAGATTCGCGGGAAGCTCACGGCACTTCCCGCGCTGCACGTGATCGCGCGCGCGAGCTCGAACGAGTACCGCCGTAGCAGCAAGCCACCGCAGCAGATCGCGCGCGAGCTCGGCGCCAGTTATCTGCTCACGGGCGTGGTGCGTTGGGAGACGAGCCCGACGCATGCGCGGCGGGTGCGGGTGAGTCCGGAGCTCGTGCAGCTGACGCAGGGGAGCTCGCCGCG
This sequence comes from Gemmatimonadaceae bacterium, assembly GCA_036493195.1. Classification (GTDB taxonomy): domain Bacteria; phylum Gemmatimonadota; class Gemmatimonadetes; order Gemmatimonadales; family Gemmatimonadaceae; genus FEN-1250. Next base: position 2,904 of record DASXQD010000305.1, read on the forward strand.
CACGATCTGGCAGCAGACGTACGACACGACGCTCGCGGATGTCTTTCAGGTGCAGTCGTCGGTGGCGAGCCGGGTGGCCGAGAATCTCGGCGTCGTGCTCAACGCGCCGGCGGAGACGCAGATCGCGCAGCGGCCGACGAAGAATCTTGCTGCGTACGAGGCCTACCTGCGCAGCACCGCGTTCGAGGCAACCGACATGCCTTCGCTGAGACGCGCACTCGCGTCTGCGGAGCAGGCGGTGGCGCTCGACTCCGGCTTCGCTGCTGCGTGGTCGCGCGTGAGTCGCGTGCACTCGGTTCTCTTTACGAACGGCGCGCAATCCGCGGAGGATTCCGCAGCCGCATACGTGGCAGCGGAGCGGGGAATCGCGCTCGACACCACAGCCTTCGACGGCTACGTCTCGCGCGCGCTCTACTGGAGTATCGTAGCGAACGATCAGGTGCGAGCGCGAGCGGACCTCGAGACTGCATTGCGCCTGGCGCCCTCGTCGGCCGATGTCCTGCGAACGCTCGGGCAAGTCAAGGCGAGCGTGGGCGAGTGGGATGAGGGGCTGGCACTAATCCGTCGAGCGGCGGTGCTGGACCCTCGCTCGGTGGTGACCACCGGCCGTCTCGTTCGCGCACTGCTCTGGCTTCGCGCGTATCCAGAGGCAAGGAGCGCGACGGAACACGAACTCTCGTTGAGCGCCGACAACATCCAATTCCGCCAGGCCCTCGCGATGAGTTACGCCGGAGAAGGCAATCTCGCCGGCACTCGCGCCGCGCTTCGACAGGTGCCGGCGACGGTGGACCGCGGAGCGCTGGCGTCGTATGTCTCTACCTACTGGGACACTTACTGGATGCTGGACAGCGCGGATGCCGCGCTCGCGTTGTCGCTGCCGGTGGCCGCCTTCGACGGAGAGCGCGAAAGCTGGGCGATCACTCGCGCAGAGCTCTATGGGCTGCAAGGCGACAGCGCGCGTGCGCGTGCGTACGCTGATACCGCGGTCGCCGCCAGCGATCAGAGCGTGCCGGAGAACAAGTTGGGCTGGCAAGCTCTCTTACAGCGCTCGCTCATGCTGGCGACTGCGGGTAAACGAAGCGAGGCGGTTCGCGATCGTGATCGCGGCCTTGCGGGTGGTCTGGCGACCGGTGATCAGTGGAGCAACGTCCCGTATGCGCGTCACCTGGCGGCGCGCATCGACGTCGCTATCCGCGACCACGACGCGGCGATCGCCGAGCTTCGCCAAATTCTCGCGAAGCCCTACTTCATTTCGCCCGCCTGGCTGCGTATCGACCCCACGTGGAATCCGTTGCGCGGAGATCCACGGTTCGAGAAGCTCGCGCACAGCGACGGGAAGTAGTCGCGTGATCCCGTGAGCATGTGACGAAATCGGAGCTGCTGCAGTTCATGCGTTCGCATCGCCTGGTCGTGCAGGCGTCGGTGTCGCCGGAAGGTGCGCCGCAGGCAGCGGTGGTGGGCATCGCAGTCACCGCCGCGTTCGAGCTAGTGTTCGACACCCTGGACACCACGCGCAAGAGCGCGAATCTGCGCCGCAATCCGCGCGTTGCCTTCGTGATCGGTGGTCTGATAGAGGGCGATGAGCGCACCGCGCAATACGAGGGGATCGCAGACGAGCCCTCGGGCGCGGAGCTCGAGCGCCTGAAGGCCGCCTACTTCGACGTGTGGCCCGATGGGCGCTCGCGCACGACGTGGCCCGGGCTCGTCTACGTGCGCGTGCGACCCACATGGATTCGCTACAGCGATTTCACTGGCGCCTTTCCACTGATCGTCGAGCTCGATGCTGCCTCGCTGGGCGAGCAGTGATCATCTCCGCCCTCGAAGCTAGTGCAGCGCCGCCGGTGTGCCGTCGGACCACTGTGGCAGCGGGACGAGCAGCACCAGGATCTGCGACGGTGCAGCGCCGGTAGCATCGATGATGGGCGACTTGCCGTCGCCCGCACCCCACGCCGACGCGGGCATCGATCTGTCATGGTAGAACATCAGGTGCGGCATCCAGTGCGGGTCGTCATCGGTCAGGTATTGTTGCGGCGAGAGCATGTAGGCCATCGCGCCGGCCGCGGGAAGCGCGAATTCGTGCGCGGCATAGGCGTGCTTCGTTCGCGCGTTGAGCTCGGCCGTGTCGACGCCCGCCATGATCCACTCGGCGCGCTTCATCAGGTTGGGGAGCACCGTGCGCGATGCCGGCGGATTGAGGCATTGCGGCGCCCGAACCTTCGCATTCCAGAAATTCGGATCGTTCGTGGCGCCGTCGAACCCGCGGAAGACGACGCACGTGAATCCGTTGGTGCCGTGATGCGCTTCGACGAAGCCGGTGCGCGCGAGGACGAGCACTGTGGCGGAGTCGGTAATGCTTCGGGGAGCGGCTGTCCGCGCGAGCGCGACCTCGGCCACGCGATCGGCGATCATGAACGGAGCGAGATCCGGATTTTTCTGCTGCGCGTAAAGCGGGCGTGCCATCACGAGCGTGATGACGGTGATGGAAGCGACGGCTGCAGCGCGAGCTCGAGCTGACGATGTTGGGTTCATGGCGCTCATGGTTTGGGTGATGTGATCCTATAGTATGCGTCTGTACGTCTCTGCCCGGCATCCACTCTGCAGCCAGGGCATACGACCATTCACGCTCGGCGCGCTAGAAGAAAAACTGGCGCGAGATCCACGACTTGCACTGATACCATTGGTCGCCGCGGCGCTGCCAGATCGGACCGTGCCACTGGCGGTCGGTGCGCGACTCGAGCGGCGCCCACTTCGCCGCCTCCGCGACATCAGCGGCTGAGAGCGGCATGCAGATCGGATGCGCACACCACGCGACGAGAATGGCGACGAGTGCCACGGCGGCGAGTGTGAGCGCGAGGAATCTCGTACGGGGCTCAGCGGGCATGGAGCTCTCCCGAGTCGCCGAAACATGTGAACGCGCGAAATGATATTGACAGGCGAATCGCCGCGTGCATTCTCCATGTCCTCACTTTTTCACTTTCACGACCAGGAGCGATCACATGTATTTGATCCGCGAAATCATGTACTGCAAGCCCGGCAAGGTGTCGGCGATGAAGGAAAAGTTCCTCACCATGTCGAAGCTGAGCGAAAAGATGAAGATGCCGCGCATGCGGGTCATGACGGACTTCGCCGCCGAACAGTACTGGACGGTGGTAGCCGAGATGGAGGTGCCTGATCTTGGCGCGTTCGAGAAGATGATGTCGAATCCACAGGGCAATGCGGATGACATGAAACAGATGGAGGAGCTGATGAAGGGATATCACGATCTCGTCGATCATGGAAAGCGCGAGATCTACAAGATCGAGGGATGATACACGGAGATTCGCTTCGCACGTGGTCTCATCACATTCGGGGGTCAGGATGACGAAGTCGCGCATCGCACTTGCTTGCGTGCTGGCTTTTTTCGCATTCCCTGGTTCCGCGTTCGCACAGGCGACAGACGCGTGTACGTTGCTCACACCCGCCGAGGTGAATCAGGCATTGGGAGTGACGGTTCTGCCGGGGCATGGGATGGGCAGCGGCAGCACCAGAGTCTGCATCTACGCGCCGACGGCGAAGTTCGGCCCGGGCGAGCGCCAGATCGTCGTCACGGTCGTGCCGCCCGCGATGTTCGACGCGAGCCATCGCTCGGTCGGAATAACGGCCGTGACACCGGCGACCGTTCCGGGATCGGACGCGTACTTCCTGAGCACCGGGAAGGTGACGACGATCCACGTGCGAAAGAACGGCAAGGTGTTCGAGGTGCGCATGAATCCTGGTCACGACGGGCATGAGGACACAGCGCAGATCGAGCAGATCGAGACGTCGCTTGCGACGAAAGCGGCGGGACGAGTGTGAGCTGAGGAGTGCAGGCGCAAGCTCCATTTGCGCACGTCAGAATGGCGTCATGGTACTTGCGGGCTCGCGAGCCCGCACGGAACGTTGCGCCTGAGTCACCAGATTTTCTCCCACAGGAGCTCCGCCATGCCGAAGTGGAAACTGTCCGCCCTCATGATGCTTCTTCCGTTCGCCGCCTCTGCGCAGGGCGGGGGACAGACCGTGTCGCAGCACTTCAACATGTTCGTGAAGCATCACACGAAGATCCTGATCGATGCGGCGGAGGCGATGCCGGCGGAGAAGTACAGCTTCAAGCCGACGGCTGCGCAGTGGACCTTCGGGAAGATCATCGCGCACATGGCGGGGGACAATCGCATCACGTGCAGCGCGATCGCGGGCGTCGCACCGGAGAAGTCGCCGGAGCCGAGTGCGACGGCGCCGAAGGCGGAGCTGGTGACTGCGCTCAAGAACAGCCTGACGTTCTGCGAGCAGGCGGTCGCGAAAGTCAACGACGGAATGCTCGGCGACTCGGTGACCTACTATGGCCAACGCGCGCAACGCGCGTCACCGCTGATCGGTCTCGTGGAGGATTGGTCGGATCACTACAGCCAGCTGGCCGGGTACCTGCGACTCAACAACGTGCTGCCGCCGACGGCGAAGAACGGCGGGATGTAATAATCTGAGCGATGAAGGCCGTTGCGGCTCGCGTTTCGCACTTCTCCGTTTGGTTGTCCGTTCAATCCGTTCAATCCGTATTTCAAAATTGTTGATGCCTGAATCGCGCGGCTCCTGACCTCAACGGCAACTGCCGCTCGGGCTGGCATAAACAATTGTGAGAGACGAAAAAAACGGACACTAACGGACACCAACGGATATAGCCGACATCACAAGGCGAGATGCTCGTCGAAACCACGCAATCCTGCAATCCATCCCTCAATGCTTCACGGCGGCGGAGCTCGAGTGAGCTTTTCGATCGCCGTTCGCAGAAGACCGTTGAATCGCGCGGTATCCTCCAGGAACATGAAGTGCCCCACACCGGTCATGATGATCACATCGAAACCGTGATGCTGTAGAGAAGGCACGTCCGTCGGTGCGTTATCGGGGTTGATCGCGATGCCGGGCAAGCGCAACTCGTCGAGCGTGTGCGGCATCCTGCGGCTGTAGCTCTGCGCGGCGATCAGCGACGGGATC
>DASXQD010000306.1:0-2876 GCA_036493195.1 Gemmatimonadaceae bacterium
GCGTCTCGAACGAGCCCAGGATCGCGTCGCCATCGCATTCCACGCGCACGTCCGGCGGCACGAACACCTCGATGCTGCCCATGATCGCCACCACCTCGATGCGCGAGGTCCCCTGGCCGAAGCGAGCGCTCGTGAGATCGATGGTCACACTTCCCCAGAACGATACCGCGCGAAAAAGACGCGCGAGTATCCAGTCGCCCGCCCGCGCCTGTGCGGACAGAAAGGCCGTGACTCCGCGTGCCGGTGGCACCATCTCCGGCGGCACGATCATCTGCGGAGCGACGGGCACCGCGGGCGCGACGCCCGGCTGGTATGGGGGATACTGTGGTGTCGTCATTGCCTTATCCAACGAAACTGCGCAATCTCGGGTTTCGCCGGGGATGCGCGGTGAGACGCGACTTCAGTCGTACGCGATGCGCGGGTCCGCGGCCGCGTACGCGAGATCGGTAATCACGTTCACGGCCACGAACACCACACTCAAAAACAACACGGTTCCCTGGATCGCGGGAAGGTCTCGCCGGCCGATCGCGTTCACGACGTAGCGCCCGATTCCGGGCCAGCTGAACACCGTCTCCGTGAGAATGCTCCCGGTGAGATACGATCCGAAATCGAGCCCAAGCACGCTGATCACGGGCACGAGCGCGTTCCGCAGCGCGTGATGCATGAGCACGATCTCCTCGCGGGCGCCCTTCGCACGTGCCGTGCGCACGAAATCGCTCGAGAGCACGTCGAGCATGGACGAGCGCGTCATGCGCGCGAGAAACGCGATCGAGCGCGATCCCAGTGCGAGCGCCGGCAGGATCAGAAACTCCGGCCGTCCATATCCGGATGGCGGAAGCCAATGCAGCACGACCGCGAACAGCAGGATCAGCAGCAGTCCCACCCAATACACGGGAAACGAGACGCCTGCGTACGCGAGCGCGAGCGCGCCACGATCGATCCAGCCACCGGGGTGCCGTGCGCTCAACACGCCGAGCGAGACGCCGACCACGACCGCGAGCAGCATCGCCGTGCCCGCGAGCTCGAGCGTCTTCGGGAACCGCTCGGCTATGTCGCGCGCGATCGGCCGGCCCGTGATGAAGGAGCGTCCGAGATCGCCGCGCACGACCCCCCCGGCGTAATGTGCGAATTGGCGCGGCAGCGACTCGTCGAGATGAAGCTCCGTGCGCAGCCGCGCGATCGTTGCGGAGTCGGCGCGCTCGCCCACCATCTCGAGAACCGGATCGCCAGGAGCCACGTAGAGCAGCAGGAACGCGACGACGACCACGCCGGCCAGCGTCGGGATCGCCAGAAGCGCGCGGCGCGCGAGCAGCGCCCCCATCAGCGGCGCACGTTCAGTGGGCCGTGATCGTCACGTCCAGGAACTTCTGGCCGTTGAAGATCGTCGGCGCGATGAAGCCCTTCACCCATGGCTGCACGGCATAGAGCTCGTTGTAGAAGAACAAATAGATCATCGGTGCATCGGCGAACTCGAGCGAGTCCGCTTTCGTGTACAGCGCCACACGCTTTGCCGAATCCTGCTCGGTGCGCGCGAGCGACACGATGCGGTCGTACTCGGGATTTTCGTAGAAGGAGACGTTGCCGCCAACGCCGCGATTCGCGCCGTGCAACAGCGGATACAAGAAATTCTCGGCGTCGGGATAATCCGCGTACCAGTCCTTCACGAACATGTCCGTCTGCCCGTTGCGCGACGCCTCGCGCGCGGCGGCGCTCTCGCGCTGAACGATCTTCGCGCGCACGCCCACCGCCGCGAGATACGACTGAATCGACTCGGCCACTCGGGCAAAGGCGGGATCCTGCGGAAGCCAGAGCTCGATGTCGAAGCCCTTCGCGTATCCCGCCGCGGCGAGGAGCTTCCTGGCCGCGGCCGGATCGTACGCATACGGCGCGCGCGCGGTATCCGCGCCCTCGAGCGTGGGCGGGATGACGCCGGCGGCGAGTCGCCCGCGGCCGCCCAGGAGCTTGTCGAGGATCGTGCGCACGTCCACCGCGTGGTTGAGCGCCTGTCGCACGCGCACATCCTTGAGTGGGCCGCGCGTCGTGTTCAGGGCGACGTACCAGAGGCGCAGCGCCGGCGCCGACGTGAGGAGCGCCTTCTTTTCATCGGTCTGCTCCCATCGTGGCGCGTCGGCCTCGGGCACGTAGAGCAGGTCCACGTTCCCGCTTTCGAATTCCGCGACCGCCGTGCTTGGCTCTGGACTGATTCGTATCATGAGCGAATCGAGCTTGGGCGCGCCGCCGAAGTACTCCGCGTTCCGCGCGAGCAGCACGAAGTCGTCGTGCTGCCAGGAGACGAGCGTCCACGCGCCGGTGCCTATCGGGTGCTCACCGAAATCCGCGGATATTTTCGCCGGCACCACCGATGCGACCGGCATTGCGAGTAACTTTGGAAAGATCGCCAGCGCCGTGTCGAGCGAAATGCGGACGGTGCTGTCATCGACGATCGCGAGTCCGGCGACGGTGGTGGTTTTTCCCGCGGCGAATGCGCGGGCGCCGGCGATCGGATAGAGCGGCCAGGGGCGTCCGGATTTGTTCGCGGGATCGAGAACGCGCGTGAAGCTGTGCACGACATCGCTCGCGTGGAGCTGCGTGCCATCGTGAAAGCGCACGCCGGCGCGCAGATGAAAGAGATACGTGTGGCCGTCGGGAGAGACGTCCCATCGCGTGGCGAGTGCCGGGCCGACTTTCGCATCGGGGCTGAAGCGGGTGAGCCCATCGAAGAGATAGGACACGGCGCGGCCGGTGGGGACGTCGGTGGAGAGCGCCGGGTCGAGCGACTTCGGATCGTAGCGGTCGCGCGCGTCGACGAGCGTCCGGCGGTGTGTGGGCTCTCCGCCGCGACAGGCGGCGAGGATGAGGAGCGCGACGAATGACAG
>DASXQD010000307.1:0-8745 GCA_036493195.1 Gemmatimonadaceae bacterium
GAAGGTGGGCAGCTGGCACTTCTGGCTCACTGCGATCGGCATGAACCTGACCTTCTTCCCGATGCACTTCCTGGGGCTCGATGGCATGCCGCGCCGCATCTCGACCTACGACGCGGGACAGGGATGGGAGAGCAACAACCATCTCGCGACCTACGGCGCCGCGCTCATCGTCCTCGGCACCGCCTTCTTCGTGTACAACTGGTTGTCGAGCATGCGCAAGGGTGCCGTCGCGGGCAACGATCCGTGGGGCGGCGCGACACTCGAGTGGACGATCCCCTCACCTCCGCCCGATTACAACTTCGCGAAGGTCCCCCTGGTGACGTCGCGGTACCCGCTCTGGGATCGCAAATCGCCGCAGATGACATCCGAAGTGCCGCACGGTACGCGCGACGAGCAGAAAATGGAGGTGAAGATCGCCGGACAGACAACCGGCACCGCTCCCGCTCCTGCCGACACGCGGCTCAATGCCCCGAATGCGCATCCTTCCGCGAAGGAGCTCGGCATCATGATGCCCACACCGACGATTCGCCCGCTTCTCGCGGCGCTGTCGCTCGGCTCGGTATTCATTGGGCTCATCTCGCACAAGAATCTGCCGATCATGTTCGTTGCAGCTGCGCTGTTCGTTCTCTCGCTCTACAGCTGGCTCCTGACGCCGCTCGAGCCCGAGCACCACTAGCGCCGTACACACCAAGTCTACCGCTCCTCGGAGAACGCTTTGGCCACCGCCGCTATCGACGCACACGATGCCCACATGGGCGGAGAACATCCGCCCACGAGTACGGGGCTCAACAATACGAAGGTTGCGATCTGGGCATTCATCGGCTCCGAATGCTTCTTCTTCGCTTCGCTGATCTCGACGTACCTGATCTACCGCGGACGCTCGCCCGTCGGTCCGTTTCCACATGAGGCGTGGACGGATCCCGCCACCGGTCACGTGTTCAAGGCGATCCTGAACATCCCGGTCACGTCGGTCTCCACGTTCGTGCTGCTCATGTCGTCGCTCGCCATGGTGCTCGCGCACTCCGCAGTCGTGCGCGGCGACCGGCGCTCGTCCAAGATCTGGCTCGCCTCCACGGCAATCCTCGGCGCGACCTTCCTCGGCTTTCAGGCCTACGAGTTCACGTCGTTCGTGCACGAGGGACTGACGATCCACACGAATCTCTTCGGCTCGTCGTTCTTCATTCTCACTGGCTTCCACGGGGCGCACGTCACGGCAGGCGTCATCTGGCTGCTGACGCTCCTGTTCATCGACATCAAGCGCGGGCTCTCGCCGGATGAGGCGATCAACGTGGACGTGTGCGCGCTGTACTGGCACTTCGTCGATGTGGTCTGGATCGCGATCTTCACACTCGTCTACCTCATCAAGTAACCGGGGACTCCAGATGGCCGCCGACCACTCGCACGCGAACTTGTCGCACGACTCCGAGGGCAACGTCTCTCCGCCCGAGCACACACATCCGGACTGGGGCACCTATAAGTGGGTCGCGCTCATCCTGACGGTGATCACAGGGATGGAGGTGTGGATCTACTACATCCCCTCGTTCACCAAGACCAACCTGTTCGTCCCGACCCTGCTCATTCTGTCGGCGGTGAAGTTCACGATCGTCGTGATGTTCTACATGCATCTGAAGTACGACGCGAAGCTCTTCCGCGCGCTGTTCGTCGGACCGCTCACGCTCGCGGCATTCACGATCGTCGGATTGCTCTTCCTCTTCGGTCATCTCAAGATCAACCTCTGATGGCGCCGCGGTAGCAACATCCCCCGCGCGCGAGCGACTGCTGTCGCTCGACGTGTTCCGGGGGATCACCGTGGCCGGCATGCTCCTCGTGAACAATCCGGGGAGCTGGGCATCGATCTACGAACCGCTCGAGCACGCGCCGTGGTTCGGCTGGACGCCCACCGATCTGATCTTCCCCTTCTTTCTCTTCATCGTCGGCGTGACCACGCATCTCTCGCGCGAGGCGCGTCGCGCGCGCGGTGAGAGCGACGGCGCCATCATTCGACAGACCGCGCGCCGCGCGGTGACGATCATCGTGCTCGGCCTTCTGATGACGGGCTTCCCGTACCATCAGTTCTTCGTGCACCTCCCGGGCGGCGCGGTGTTCGACTCCACCACCATTCCGCTCGATGTGTCGCACTGGCGCCTGACCGGCGTGCTGCAGCGCATCGGCGTCTGCTATCTCCTGGGCGCGCTGCTCACGCTACACACGAGCGAGCGCCAGCAGATCTGGATCGCGGCCGTGCTGCTCGTGGGCTACTGGCTCGCGCTGACGCTCATTCCCGTTCCCGGCCGCGGCATGGGTGCGCTGCTGCTCGCCGATCCCGGCGCGTCGCTCGCATCGTACATCGACCGCGCGATCATCGGCCCGCACCACATGTGGATCGGCGGCGAAGGCATCTGGGATCCCGAGGGAATTCTCTCGAGCATCCCTGCCACCGCGACGGTGATACTCGGCGTGATCGCCGGACGGTGGCTCGCCAGCGCCAAGCCTCTTGCCGAGCGACTGAACGGGCTGTTCGCAGTGGGCTCGATCGCCATGATGGCGGGACTCGTATGGGGCTGGTCGTTTCCCATCGGGAAGAATCTCTGGACGAGCTCCTACGTGATCTTCACGGCAGGCATGGCCTGCGTTGCGATCGCGGCGTGCGCGTGGCTGGTGGACGTGCGCGGATCGCGTGCGTGGACCAAACCGTTCATCCCGTTCGGGATGAATCCGATCGTCGCCTTCGTAGCCTCGGGATTCCTTTCACGCTTCCTCTATACGCTCATCAAAGTGCCGAGGGGTGGCGCGCTGGTACCGGTGCAGGCGGCGTTCTACGACTCCGTGCTCGCCCCGCTCTTCGCCGATCCGCGCGATGCGAGTCTGCTCTTTGCGCTGATATACGTGGCGGTGTTCTATGCGGTGTTGAGGCTCATGCACCGGCGTGGAATCATCGTCAAGGTCTGAGGGTACCCGTAAGGAGTAGCAGACTTGTGACGGAGGCGCCCTCCAACTCGTTGTGAGAGGGTTGACGTCAACGCCGTCACCCGAGAGCTTGCATCGCTTCCGATCGCTGCGCTTTTGTACTCTTAACACCATGCAGGCGCTGCACTTGTCAACGAACTCCCGCTTTCGGCTTCCTCCTGCCTTACTGGTCAGAGCCACAATAGCTCTGTCGTTTATTGCTGTGCTCGCTAGTCCAGGCGATGCCGTGGCCGCGCAGCACGTAGTGCGTCGGCCGTCGGTTCGCCAGCCTGCGGACGACACGAAACACCGTCCCCGCCGGCGCGCGCGCCGCGAGACACGAGCGGTGTCCGCCATACACTTCGAGCGGCCCGAGAGTGAGCTCGAGCTGGTGAGCGATTTGCACCAGTTGATGCAGGCGCGCGTGCGCAACGGCACTTGGGGCGTGGTCGTTCTCTCGCTCACGCGCAACGACACACTGTACTCCGTCAATCCCGACGAGCCGCTCCAGCCCGCGTCGAACATGAAGCTGTTCACGAGCGCGCTCGCGCTCGACCAGTTCGGCGCCGATCATCAGTTCAGCACCGACGTGCTCCGCGACGGAACGCTCGGCCCCGACGGCGTGCTGCGCGGTAACATAGTGCTTCGTGGAGATGGCGACCCCGCGCTCTCCAAGCGTTTCATCACCGGGAATGGCGGCGCGATGGACGCACTCGCGCAGCTGGTCGCGAGCACGGGCGTGAAGCACGTCACCGGAACGCTGATCGCGGACGCGAGCGCGTTCGACACGCAGCGCATTCCGGAAGGATGGCAGACGCGCTATCTGCAGTCGGGCTACGCCGCACGCATCTCCGCGCTCTCGCTGAACGAAAATCTCGTGACCATTCGGGTGCGGCCCGGGAGCGGGAAATCGGGCGCCGTGGTCACACTCGATCCTGCGACGACGCTTCCCCTTTCGTCGTCCGTGCGTACCGTCGGCGGCAGTGGCGCTCGCATCTCGGCGCACACCACGTCGGCCGGCGTCATCGAGGTGAAGGGCACGATCGGCGCGCACGCTGGCGAGCGCGCGTATCAACTCGTGGTCGAAGATCCCACCGCCTTCTGCGCGGGCGCGTTTCGCCGCGCGCTCCAGGCGCACGGGATCACGATCGATGGCGCGACCGCTTTCGCGGCGACGCCCTCGAGCGCGATGAAGCTCACGGGGCTGCAGTCACCACCGATCGGGCAGATGCTCGACGTCATGAACGGCGAGAGCATCAATCACTACGCCGAGCTTCTTTTCCGGGACGCGGGTCGCAACGCATCACCAGGCTCGGTGGGATCCGTCGAGTCCGCGAGCAAGCTGCTGCAGAACTTCATGACCACGAAGGTGGGAGCTGCGCCCGGCGCCGTGTTCGCAGCGGACGGCAGCGGTCTGTCCGTGCTCGACAAGATCACGCCGCGTGCGCTCGTACAGCTGCTCTCGTACGCGAATCAGGCGCCGTGGAAGGACGCGTTCCACACGTCGCTGCCGATCGCCGGCAAGTCGGAGCTGCTGCGTCACCGCATGCGTGCGACGCCAGCCCAAGGCAATCTCCACGCGAAGACCGGCACGACGAACAGCGTCATCTCTCTCGGCGGCTACGTCACGGCCAAGAACGGCGAGCAGCTCGCGTTCGCATTCATCTACAACGGTGTCGATCGCTGGAACGCGAAGGCCACGATCGACGCGATGGGCGCGACGCTCGCCTCGTTCAATCGCTGAGCGCGACCACCGTTCTTCAGGTCATGCAGCCGCGGGTATCGACCCGCCAAAGCGCCTCGACCGCACCTTGCTCCAGCCCACCCCGCACGGCGACGTATGTGTCGTACAGGTTGACGGTCGGGTCGCAGTGTCCCGGCACGAGCCAGATGGTCTCGCCGAGCTGAGGGAGTCCGACAGCCGTGCCGCTGCCGCCCGGCTTCAGAATCCCGTGCTCGTCGCCATAGTTGATCATCTCGAGCTCGCGCCCCCAGACCCGCGGCAGCCCGGCGTCGATCGCGTACGCCTTGATGCCGGCATCGACCACCACGTGCGATGCGCTGCGGCTCATGACCTGTGACTTGACGAACAAAGCGTGCTCGAATCGCGGCGCGCCTTCCGCCTCGTCGATGGCGGCATATTCGCCATCCATGAACAGATAGCTGCCCACCTGCAGCTCGCCATAGACGCCGCTCGTGACGTCGAACGCAAACGTGCCGGTGCCTCCGCCGGTCACGAGCGGGCACGAGATGCCAGCCGAGGCGATGCTCGTTTGCGCCGCGCGTACCAGACTCGTTGCGCGGCTCGCCGCGGCTTCGCGATCGGCCGCGCCGCGTACATGCTGAGCCCCGCCCTGGTACGCCTGCAAGCCCGCGAACCGAAGGCCGCGCGAGACGACATGGTGCGCGAGCGCACCCGCTGCCGCAGGCGAGACGCCGCAACGTCCCTGACCGACATCGATCTCGACGAACACATCGGGCTCGCTACCAGCAGCATCGCAAGCTTGGGCGAGGCGATCCACGCCGAGGATCGAATCGACTGCTATCGCGAGCTTGAGGCGATCGGCCAGTGCGGCCACGCGCGTCAGCTTTGCCGAATCGATCACTTCGTTGCTGATGAAGATGTCCGGGATCCCGGCATCAGCCAGCACTTCTGCCTCACTGACCTTTTGCGCGCAGACGCCTACAGCGCCGGCGGCGATCTGCGCCTTCGCGATCGCCGCGCTCTTGTGCATCTTGGCGTGCGGGCGCAAGAGAACGCCGTGCGAGCGCGCAAACGCTGCCATCGCCGCCAGATTGCGCTCCATGGCATCGAGGTCAATGACCAGAGCCGGCGTCGCGACGCTGGCGACAGAGTCGCCAACGCGCGCTGAGAATTGCTGCATTGTGAGTTACGACCGGATCATGACGCCTTGATTTCCTTGATCATCACGCCGCGCTTGGCCAGCTCCGAGATGTACTTCGCGGCGGGAATGCATTCGTCCGGTGTGAAAACGCCGGGCTCGAGCTCCCCTTTTGCCTGCATCTGCCCGGTGATCGAGAGCGAATAGCCCGTGGTGCGCATCATCGCGCTGATGCCACGCGACTCGTCGTAATAGTCGAGCAGCTCCCAGCCGATCTTCTTCGCCGTGCCGTTTTTCGTTCCCTCGACCACGACGCGCAGCGCCACGAGATCGCGCCCCTTCGGCTTCGTGAGCCGTGGACCGATCGTCGCGACGGCGAGATCGCGCGGCACGACCTTCGTTCCCTTGACGTCCACCGGCGCGAGATCGAGCAGCCCGAGCTCGCGGATCGCTTCCATGATGTGCGCGTGTCCCGGATAGCGAAGCGTCTTGTATTCCATCGACGGAATCTTTCCCTCGTAGCGCCACGCCATCGTCGACAGCCCGCCCGCTGTGTGAAACGCCTCGAGCTCGCCCACGGGCTTGGGAAAGTGCACGGGCTCACGCTCGGACAGCGCCTTTACCTGCGCGCGCTTCCCATCCCGCACGATCCAGGACAACGTCGTGTAGTAGTCGAGCACGCCTTCGAGCGAATAGACGATCTGGTAGCCGAGCGGGCCTTCCGGATGCTGCGGCAGTCCGCCGACGAAGATCTTCACGGACTTCACGTCGTCGAGCTGCTCGATGCCGTACTGCGCCAGAATGTTGACCATTCCCGGTGCGAGGCCGCAGTCCGGAACGATGGTGACCTTCGCCGCGCGCGCGTCCGCATCCAGCTCCTTCTGCTGGAAGACGATCTCGGTGTTTCCGCCGAGGTCGCAGAAGTTGGTACCGGCCTGCACCGCGAGCCGCGCGAGCTCGAGATTGAAGTAGTACGGAATCGCGCTCATGGTCGCCTTGCTCTCGCGCATCACCGCGAGCACAGCGTCGTGATCGCGCACATCGAGCGGCGTCGGAATCAGGCGCTTGCCGGAATATTCGTGCAGAAAGTCCGGCAGATGCGAAACGTTCAGGTCGGCGAGCCGAACCTCGGTGACATCCGGATTCTGGAGCAGGTCATACGCGCAGGCCGAGCCTTGCAGCCCGGCGCCAAGCACAAGCATTCGCATTCGTGGGATCTCCTGAGTGCCAGCGTTCGTTGGATAGCCATGAAAGCTAGCCCTTCGGCCAGGTGCATGTTACCCCGCGAACGTGATCGCCAGACTGCCTGCGAGCATGGATTTCGCCCTGATCAGGCGAGCAGCCTGTCTCGAACAGCACGGGAGAACCATGACAGCAAAGCTCGAGAGCCTCATCAAGCGTGAGCTCAAGCTCGGCGGCGAGACCTACACGGTGAGCATGTCGCCTGAAGGAGTGAAGATCGCGCTCAAGGGAAGACGCAAAGGACGCGAGATCAGCTGGGAAACGCTCCTGAGCGGCGATGCGGAGCTCGCGCAGCAGCTGAAGATGTCCGTGGACGCGTACGGCGGGACGGACGACGAATGAGTGCAGCTCCACAGCCTCACGCAGAGAGTTCCGACGCGTGGCGCGAGCGCCTGCTCGATACGCCGACGCAGCTTCGCGCGCTCCTCGAGCGCACGCGCCGCATCGCCGTACTCGGCGTGAAGACGCCGGAGTCGGGGCAGCCCGCGTACTACGTGGCCGACTACGCACATCGCGCGGGCTACGAGACCATCCCGGTGCCCGTGTACTATCCGGAGATGCGCGAGCTGTTCGGCAGTCCGGTGTACCGCACGCTCGCTGCGATACCCGGCGACATCGACCTCGTGAATGTCTTTCGCCGTCCACAGGATATTCCCGGACACGTGGATGACATCCTGATGAAACGACCCAAAGCCGTGTGGTTTCAGTCGGGGATCCGCCACGACGCGATAGCGGAGCAGCTCGCGCGCGCGGGCATTGAGGTCGTGCAGGATCGATGTCTGCTGGTGGAGCTGCGGCGCATCGGGCGGTGATCAGCTCACCCGCTCACAACGACTTTGGCGGCCCCACGCTGTCTACCAGCACCTCGCCGCGCTTCGGATTCAGCGTCCATCGCGCGTTCCTGAAGTAGCGCTGCACATCCGGGTGGCCGAGCGGGAAGATCGTCTCACCCTTGACCACGTACACGCCGCGATCGTTGGTGATCGTCGCGATGCGGAGCCCCGGAAAGCTCGTGGGCAGGCGCCCGCTCGCGCGCAGCATCACCTTCCCCACGCGCGGATCGAAGCTCGGCGCGAGCTGCCCTACGAGATCGAGCCCGATCGTCGCGTGCGCGGCACCGTTGAGCGGCGCAAAATGCGTGGGCACGTTCGTGAACGTGTACGCGCCGAGCACCACGCTGGGCGTGACGCCGTCCATGTCGCGCATGTTCGCGTTGCGCGATCCGAATCGACGAAGATCCTTCCGCTTCGCCCATGACGTGTCGAGCACGAGTCCTTCCGCGCGCGCGTCGATCGTGGCCAACACCGTATCCGTGCCGACCAGGAGCTTCACGCGCCCGAGCAGCTGGCTGTCGTTCACGGTGTACTCGACCGCTGCCGAATCGGGACCAGCGATGGCGGGTTTGTTGTCGCGCAGGTACTCCGCGCGCATCCGCTCTCCATACGGCACCGCGCTCGCCGGCAGCGCCGCGAGATGGCTGTACTCGCCCAGCCGCTGATACACCGGCGCGAGCTCGATCGCAACGCGCGTGGGATCGCCCCCGAAGTAGCGTGCTTCTTCCATGAGCACGGCGCCGACCTTTAGTGCGCCGCGCTGCGCGAGATAGCGGCCGAGCGCGAGCCGGGCCACGGGATCGCGCGGGCCCCGCCGGACCGCGATGTAGTAGAGCGATTCCGCAGCGAAGATGCGGCCGGCAATGAGCAGTGTGTCCGCG
>DASXQD010000308.1:0-2859 GCA_036493195.1 Gemmatimonadaceae bacterium
CGCGATCTGGTACGGACGTTCTTCGATGATTCGGCCAGCTCTGCCGTCGCCGCCATGATCGGGCAATACGAAGGCCAGCTCAGTGAGGCGGAGCTCGATCGCCTCGAGCAGCTCATCGAGCGTGCACGCGCCGCCGAGCGCAAGAACACGAAAGGAGGACGGTCATGACTTCCTTCATTGTCTCCCTCGCGATCTCGCTCGCGGCCCGGCTCACGGTGATCATGATCGCCGGCGGGCTCGCCGCATTCGCGCTGCGGCGCTCGAGCTATGCGGTGCGGCACGTCATCATCGCGGCGACACTCGCATGTGCGATCGCGCTGCCGCCGCTCATGATCCTCATGCCCGAATGGCGAGTTGGCATCCTGCCACCAGAGTTGTCGACTCTTCCTGACGACAAACCGACTCCTGTGCTCACGCACATCACGCCGGCCGCCATCGTGCCTTCGGCCTCTCTGCCCTCGGCCTCTACGCCCTCGATCTCCGCACCGGAAAAGTTGCACGAGATGCCGCAGACGATCCGTCCGGTGCTCGTCACGAGCGCGCTCGACATGGATGAATCACAGGCACACAGGGCCAGCCCGCGTGTGCCATTTACGCCGAGCGTTCCGCAGCTCGGCTTCGGCATCTGGATGATAGGTGTATTGCTCGGGCTCGCGTGGATCGCGATCGGACAGCTCGGTCTCGCGCACGTGCGCCGTCGCGCAACGCCGCTGCGCTCGATCGACTGGCGCACACTGCTCGAGCTCGAACGCATGCACGCGGGTGTCGCAGCGGACGTCGCGCTGCTGTCGAGCTCCAGGGTGAGCACGCCCGTCACGTGGGGAATTTTCAAGCCGGTGATCGTGCTTCCCGAGTCCGCGCGGGAGTGGACGGATGAGCGCAAACGCGTGGTCGTGCGCCACGAGATGGCGCACATCGCCCGGCGCGATGCGGCAACGCAGCTCGCGGCGACGCTCGCGTCGGTGATCTACTGGATCCATCCGCTCGTGATCGTCGCCGCGCGGCGCCTGCGCGGCGAGTGCGAGCGCGCGTGCGATGAGCGTGTGCTGGAGATGGGAACGCCGGCCACGGACTACGCAGCGCATCTGCTCGACGTCGCGAAGCTCGCACGCTCCTTCGGCGCGGCGAGCATCGTCTCGGTCGCCATGGCGCGGCCGTCGCAGCTCGAGGGACGACTGCTCGCGGTGCTGCGGGCGGAGCCGAGTCGCGTGCGCCTGTCCGCGAGATCTCGCGTGGCGGCGTTCGTGACGGCCGCTGCGATGCTGATCGCTATCTCGGCGTTCAAGCCGGTGGAGCGGAAGGTGCAGGCGCAGTCGAGCGAGCGGGATAGTGCGCGGACGAGCGCGTCGCCTGCGGCTCCCGCGATCCCTGCAACACCGGCTGCGTCGGCAGCTCCAAGTGCGCCAGCAACTCCAACCGCGCCAGCGGCTCCGCGTACGCCGTCGGCGTCGAGCATGCCGGCTACTGCCGCAATTCCTGAAGCTCCAACCGCTCCATCAACTCCATCAACTCCATCACGCGCCGGGAGTCCAGCGATTCCGGCCGGTCACGCCGCGCCCGCGGCTCCCGCGCCTGCAGGTGCCCCGGCGCCCGCGGCTGCTCCCGCTGCGCCAGCTACGATGTCAGCTCCGGCCGCTCCAGCCGCTCCAGCTCCCGCGACATTCCCTCGCCTCTCGGCGTTCGCGAACGTCGTGTCCCTGCCCAGATTCGCCGCGACGTTTCCCGAGCTCGCGCGAACGCTCCGGATCGACTCCGCCGTCACGGTTGCGCTGGCGGCCCCCTTTCACCCGCTCACCGATTCCGTTTTCGAGCGGACGGTTCCCGCGCACGAGGGTGGAACGCTCGAGCTCGATCTCGACACGGGCGGCGACATCGAGATCATCGGGACGGATGATCAAAAGGTGAGCGTGCACGGGTCGCTCGGTGGTCGCGACTGGCACGAGACGACGGTTGAGCTCGAGGAGCACAATGGTAATGCGTCACTCGTGAGTCGCTACACGGGATCGGGCTCCGAGCAGACATTCGACAACGCGTTCCAGATACGCGTGCCGAAGCGCTTCAATGTGCGCTTGCAATCCGCGGGTGGTGACGTGCACATCGCGAATGTCGATGGATCGTTCAGCGGCTCGACGGGCGGTGGCAAGATCGAGATCGAAGGCGCGAACGGCGAAGCGCATCTCTCGACTGGCGGCGGCGACGTGCGCGTCGCGAAGTCGAAGCTCGATGGGAGCGTCTCGACCGGTGGAGGCACGGTGAGGTTCAAGGACGTGACCGGCGATATCGTGGGCAGCTCCGGGAGCGATGCGCTCCATCTGCCTGGCGCGCTCTCCTACAGCTACAAGATGCCCGAAATGAAATCGTTCACATGGACACCCCGTATGGACGCCGAGACATTCAGGCAGACGCAGAAAGCCCTCGAGGCAAGCCAGAGGGCGATGCGGCACGCGCAGGACGCGGTGACTGACAGCAGCATCCGCAACATGAATCGCGAGATGATGCGTGCGCGGATAACGATGGAGCGCAATCGTGGCGCGATGGACACCGCGCGCATGATGATGGAACGCTACCGCTGGTCGCCCGACAGTGGGAGCGATGATTCCGATGACGCTGATGACAGTACTACCCACCAGCGCCGCCGGGAGATCATTCGCTATCGCACCCGCGGCGACCAGCATTCGTCGACGATCAGCAGGAATGGCTTCATCGTGATCGACAAGGACGGCGGAGACATCGAGCTCGAGGACGCCCCGAAGGGTGCGCACGTGACGACCGGCGGAGGCGCGATCATCATCGGCAAATCGCGAGGCGACGTGCAGGCGGAGACGGGAGGCGGCGACATCGATCTCGAGCAGCTCGAAG
>DASXQD010000309.1:0-2582 GCA_036493195.1 Gemmatimonadaceae bacterium
TTGCGAATTCTTCGGCATCCCCTACTCGGGATCCGATCCGTTCTCACTCTCGCTCTGCCTCGACAAGGCACGCACGAAGGAATATCTCGCGTATCACGGTGTACCGACGGCGCCCTTCGCGCTCATTCGGAATGCCGCCGAGATCCCCGCGATGCTCGATCGGCTCACCACGCGCAAGACGAAGAGCGGCAGCACGCGCCTTCGCCTCCCGCTGTTCGTGAAGCCGGTGCACGAGGGCTCGTCGAAGGGGATCACGGAAGACAACTATTGCCGCACGGTGACTGAGGCGCAGGCACAGACTGCGTTCCTCCTCGAGCGGTACGCGCAGCCGGTGCTCGTGGAGGAATATCTCCCCGGCCGTGAGTTCACCTGCGCGGTAATGGGTAACGGCGATGGCGCACACGTGCTGCCGATCGTCGGGATGAACTTCGATGCTCTGCCACCTGGCGCACTGCCGGTGTACGGCTTCGAAGCCAAGTGGCTCTGGGACGAACGGAGCCACCCGTTGGAGATTTTTGAGTGCCCTGCGAGGATCGATGAGGCGTTGCGGAGCAGGATCGAAGAGGTCGTGCTCTCCGCCTACCAGGTTCTTGGCTGCCGCGATTGGTCGCGCATCGATGTGCGACTGGACGCCGTTGGCGTGCCGAACGTGGTGGAAGTGAATCCCCTTCCGGGAATCCTTCCCCGTCCCGAGGACAACTCGTGCTTTCCCAAGGCCGCGCGGGCAGCCGGATTGAGCTACGATGAGCTCATCCAGCGCTCCCTGCGTTTCGCCGCGGAGCGACAGGGTGTGGCCCTGTCGGGAAAGGCCGCGCGTCGAGTGCGACGCACGGCGGCGTTGGGCTGAACGCGCGAGCCTAGTTTCCGGAGCTCGCGCGCGTCGGCCCCACCACGAGGTAGGGACCTTCATGAAAATTGCTCTTCTCTTCGACGGTGCGTCAGCGCTCGGCAAGTCGCCCGACCTGCTCATTCTCGAAACGGTCGAGGCCGTGGAAGCGGTGCTCGCAGCCGAGGGAAATCAGGTCGTTCGCGTGCCCGTGCACACCGACGGACGCTGGATCGAGCGCGTACGGCGCACCAAGTGCGACATCGCCTTCAATCTGTGCGAAGGAATTGATGGCGTGGCCGAGCTCGAGCCCACCGTCATCTCGGCGCTCGAAGTACTCGGCATCCCGTTCACCGGCAGCTCGTCGTGGACGACATCGCTCTGCCTTCGCAAGCACGTCGTGAACGCGATCCTCGATCGCTCGCGGCTGCCGATCCCGCGCTTCGCGACCGTGCGGCGCGGCGATCCGATTCCCGCGGTTGGCTTTCCCGCCATCTGCAAGCCGGCCGCCGAGGATGCGTCGGTGGGCGTCGAGCAGCGCTCGGTCGTGCGCACCATGCGTGCGCTCGCCGAGCGGGTGAGCTCGATGCACGAGCGCTGGGAAGAGGTGATCGTGCAGCGCTACATCGATGGCCGCGAGGTGAATGTCGGGATCGTCGGCGATCAGGTGCTGCCCGTGTCGGAGATTCATTTCGGCGCGATGCCCAAGGGCATGTGGCGCATCGTGTCCTATCGCTCGAAGTGGGCCGTCGGCAGCGATGAGGACTCCGGTGCGCAGCCACAGTGCCCCGCCGAACTCCCGAGCGATCTCACCGACGAGCTGCAGCGCATCGCGCTTCAGGCATGGCGCGTGGTGGGCGGCGATGGCTACGGCCGCGTCGACTTCCGCATCGATCGCGCGGGAAAGCCGTGGATTCTCGAGGTGAACTCAAATCCCGACCTCGCGCCCGACGCGGGGCTCGCGCGGATGGCGCTCGTGGAGGGACTCGACTACGGCGCGCTCGTGCGCACGATCTGCGAGCGCGGACTGCATCGCGAGCGTCCGTCCACGCTCGATCAGTGGGCGCTGGCACAGCGGCTCTCGGGAGTCGGCGTGCAGGGCGAAAGCCCCGAGCTCGAGCTCTTTGCCGTTGGACAGCGCTGAGCGGCATCACACGCGGCGGGCGCGCAGCCCGGCACGTTGGCTCGCTCGCCCCGCTTCACCGCGGGCGCCTCGTCGAGATTCTCGAAGCGACGGGAGCTTTCGCACCAGCGGAGATCGACGTCGCGCTCGAGCTGTTCGATGAGGGAATGCGAAGTGCCGAGTCGTACGAGTTGTTGGGCGTGTTCAGCGCGGACAACAAATTGCAGGGCTACGCGTGCTGGGGACCAACTCCGGGCACCGATGGCGGCTACGATCTCTACTGGATCGCGGTGGATCCGCGCGCGCACGGCGGCGGCTACGGGAGGGCGCTGATGCGAAGCGTGGAGGCGCTGCTGCGCGAACGCGGCGCGCGGCTGCTCGTGGCGGAGACCTCCTCGCGCGCTTCGTACGCGACCACGCGCGACTTCTATGTGCGCGGCGGATACGTGGAACGCGCGCGCGTGCGCGGGTTTTATGCAGTGGATGATGACCGGGTGATTTTCTCGAAGATGCTGGCGAATCGCGCCGGCCAGGAGGCACGCCATGAGTGAGTGGCAGAAAGTTCTGCGCGAGGGAAGCGTGGACACACTCGAGAAGCTGGCCGAGAAGTTCGGTCACGATGTGATCGACGTC